>JABLXG010000034.1 GCA_013178165.1 Anaerolineae bacterium | reverse complement strand
ATACCCAGAACGTCTACTTGACCCTTTTCGCTCCCCAACACTCCCAGAAAGGAGAGGACAGCCCGGTAACATTATCAAATGAACGAACCGTCTCCGCTCGGTAACATTATCTTTTGATTTGACAGGGTCTTGCAGGAAGCCGGGAGGCTGACGGTGGTGTGGTAGCTGGCGCGTGGTGCTGATGACCTGTGCTCATGCCTAGGTGCAGGTAGTTTGGCGTGGCGCTCCTGTAGACACCGACTGGTCGCGTATGATAGACTATCAACAGGTGCTGAGAAGAATCGTGCAGTAGCGGAGACGGTTCGATGACCGCGGGACAGGCGAGCACCATCCGGGTAGTTTGCATCGAAGATGAGACTGAGATGATCGACCTCGTCCGCCTGATCCTGAACAGAAAAGGGATCGAAGTGGTTGGTGCGGAAGGGGGCAGGGCCGGTCTGGATGCAGTCAGGCGGGAGCGCCCTGATGTGGTTCTCCTTGACCTGATGATGCCGGATATGGATGGCTGGGAAGTTTACCAGCGCATGAAGAACGATCCTGAGGTTGCTCATATCCCGGTGATTATTGTGACCGCCAAGTCGCAGAGCATCGACAAAGTTCTGGGGCTGCACATCGCCAAGGTGGATGACTACATCACCAAGCCGTTTGGCCCAGCCGAACTGATCAACAGCATTGAGCGTGTGTTGCAGGGCAAGAAGACAGTCGTTAAGCGTCCTTGAGTCATACTCCAGCCCTGACTGAACCGAAAGCAAAGGCGCCTGTAGGCGCTTTTCTTATTGGGCGCAGGCAAAGTCGCGCTGCAATCAGGCGGCGCTACTCTCAGGGGAATGGAAGCAGTGAGCAGGGGATAGGTGTGGGCAGTGGGGGAGCAGTGGGGGAACAGCGGAAAGAACTGCCTGCGCGGCCCACAGCGATGCTCCAACCTCTCTTGGCATCCCTGATACGCATAGCGGGATGACCGGGTATCTTGCGCCAGGCATCGCCGCATGGCGGGTCATCTCCCGGTGTCCTGCTCTCCTGGTTTTCCGGTCGCTTGTCTCTTGACCCTTGCCTCCTGCCTCTTTCGTTTTGTCCCTGGCGAGTTTTGCCTGTTTTCATTTTCACTGGTGGCCCTGTCATGCTACTATGGGGGCGTGTCCGGCGGGTATGATGTCATGCCGGTATCGCGTGGTGATCGTTATCACGCCAGAGCAGACAATTGCTTCTTGTCGCGCGTGTTAGCCAAGCCTTGTGATGATGGGGGAGTGCATCATGACCGTTCGACCTCTGATCCCGGTCGTGTTGGTGGTGGCTCTGGGACTGGCAGGCTGGTTGCCGATCCCAACCGCTGTTGCCGAGCCGTCTGCGCAAACCAATCTGCTGGTCAACCCTGGCTTTGAAGACCCATTTGTCCCGTTTGGCGGCGATACCACCCGCCTGGTAGCCAACGGCTGGTCAGCCTGGCATGTCCCCCAGCGAACGGGCGACGAAGGCTTCCGCAACCTCAAACCGGAATATCAGCCTGCCAGCGCCAGCAACCTGGAGCGTATCCTGCAAGGCAGTAATGCTCAGGAATACTTTAGTTTTTTTGCCACGCATACCGGCGGGGTGTACCAGCAGGTGCTGGTTCCACAGGGGTCAGATGTACAGTTCAGCGTTTTCGTGTACGTCTGGTCAACCTCCGGGGATGATCCGGATGTCAGCCAGAATCCAGGCCGGGTCCAGGTTCAGGTGGGTATTGACCCGAACGGCGGCACGGATGGCGAGAGCGAGCGCATCCTGTGGTCGTTGCCGCTGGAATTCTATGACGAATACCGGCAGGTTTCGGTCCGCGCCGAAAACGTCAGCGATCGCATCACCGTCTTTGTGCGCACCACCTTCGATTTACCCCAGAAGAACAACAATGTCTACCTGGATAATGCTGCTCTGATCATCACCCAGGGCGCCGAACCAACCCTGACCTCAACGACCATGCCGACCAGCACACCTTCTGCTACGGCCACGCCGACGGCTGTCAGCGGGCCAACCAGTACACCGCTGGCGCCCGGCCTGACCACGCCTACTCAGGAAGTTGATGAAACCGTCCAGCCCTCCGCTACAGCTCCCGCGACAGCGACGGCTACGCCGACGCTATCCCCCGGTGAATTCCCCTACCAGATCGTTTACAAAGTGGTGGCCGGGGATACGGTCGGCGCGCTGGCCTTACGTTTTGGCAGCAGCGTTGAAGCGATCATCCGGGCAAACGGTCTCAATTCTGAAGCGCTAATCTACGTGGATCAGGAGTTGATCATCCCGGTTCGAGAGCAACCCGTGCCCTCCGCCACACCGACACTCAGCCTGACATCGATCGGGATTATCCCGACGGCAACGCCAGTGGGCCTTCTGCCGACTCCGACCCCGATTCCTACGACTGTACCCGGAGGACAGCCCACGATCACGTATGTGGTTGTGGCAGGAGATAATCTCAGCCGTATCGCAGCGCGGTTTAACACCACGGTTGGCACGCTGGTGCAACTCAACGGTATCCTTAACCCCAACCTGATCAAAGTCGGTCAGCAACTGCGCATCCCCGGTGTTGCTCCGGTGACGCCCGTCCCGCCTCCCCCGCCACAGCGACCGGCCACGCATGTGGTTCAGCGCGGAGAAAATCTCTACCGGATCTCGCTGCGCTACGGCGTCCGCCTGGATCAACTGGCCCGGCTGAACGGCATCACCAACGTTAACCGGATTTACGTGGGCCAGGTGCTGGTTTTGCCATGAGCGACCGCACCGGTCGGTGGCGTATCCTGCGCAAGGAGGATGGTACTATCCTCCTTGCGCGGGTCAGGTGGTGCGACGGCTTCTGGTGCAAGTTCCGGGGGTTGATGTTCCGCCGGGAATTGCCCGAAGATGAGGGACTGCTTTTTGTGTACAACCGGGAGAGTCGGACGGATACGGCCATCCACATGCTGTTCATGCGTTTTGCCATTGCCACCGTCTGGCTGAATGCCGAAGGGGTTGTGGTGGACAAGGTGCTGGCCAGACCCTGGCGGCTGGTCTATGCCCCGCGCGAGCCAGCCCGCTACTTTGTCGAGGCGTCCCCGTCATTACTGGATCGTGTTATGATTGGCGACCGTTTGATCTTCGACGAGGTTGTGGGGGCGTAATGCGTCGCCGGTGGTTGTCCTGGTTATGCGTTGTGGTGGCGATGAGCATGGCCAGCCCGGTTCTGGCCCAGGGTGGCACCGGCCAGACCACTGTTCATGTAGTGCAGCGGGGCGAGACGCTATACCGGATTGCCCTTGCCTATGGCACTTCAGTTGAGGCTATTGCCCAGACCAACAGCCTTACCGATGTGACCAACATTCAGGTCGGGCAACGGCTGATCATCCCCAGCGGGCCAGTCAATGCCAGCGTGCGAACAGCCGGCCGCCATATCGTGCAGCCGGGCGAGACGCTGGCCCATATCGCCCTGCGCTATGGCACGACGACAGAAATCCTTGCTGCGTTGAACAGCGTGGTTAACCCGGCGCGGCTTTACGTCGGTCAGACCCTGGATGTCAGCCAGATGGCGCCGGGGCATCCGCCGCTGACAAACGGCTACACGGTGACCGTCGCCCCCGGCGAGACGCTGTACCGCATTGCCCTGCGCCACCATGCTTCACTCAACGCCATCATGCGCGCCAACGGTCTGAAATCGCCGGCGCGGATCTTCCCCGGCCAGCAAATCCTGATTCCCGGCCCAGCTGAAGCCCCGGCGCTTCAGGTGTTGCCGGCGCCGCTGGTGGAGCTGACACTGGCCCCACTGCCGGTTGAAGTCGGGCGCAGCCTCCGGGTGAGGGTGGTTAGCGCCGAACCGGTGACGATCAGCGGCCGCTTCCTCGACCGGGACCTGGTCTTCTTTCCGGAGGCCGATGGACGGACTTATACCGCCTTTTATGGTGTCTATGCATTCACGCCGCCGGGGACTTACCCTTTGGTCCTGACGCTGATCACCGGTGACAACACCAGCACGATGTTTTCAACCGAGTTACGGGTGGCCGATGGCCGGTACAGCAATGAAACGATTACCGTCCCGGAGAGCCAGGAGGCACTCCTGGATCCGGCGGTGAACAGCGCCGAGCATGAGCTGATTGCCGGGATCATGCGCGGCCATACCCCGGAGCGGTACTTTGATGGCGTGATGGGGCTGCCCGCCGCCGCGCCGGTGACTTCCCCCTTTGGCACCCGGCGTTCGTATAACGGCGGCGCCTACGACCGCTTCCATACCGGGACGGATTTTGGCGGCCCGCCCGGCGCGCCGATCTATGCCCCGGCGGACGGGCGCGTGGCTCTGGTCGATACCCTCAATATCTATGGCCTGTTCACGATCATTGACCATGGACAGGGGGTATTCACCGCCTACGCGCACCAGACGGAGAGTTACGTTCAGGTCGGGCAACAGGTCGAAGCCGGGGAGGTGATCGGCACCATCGGCAATTCCGGTCGGTCGGTTGGCCCCCATCTGCACTGGGAGCTGTGGGTCAATGGGGTGGAGACCGATGCAATCCAGTGGACGCGTTTTGACTTCGTGGCGGATTGAACCAGGATGAGGATGCTTTGAATACCAGGCGTTTTCCGATCAGCAGGCTGCTCAATCTGAACCTCCTGTTGCTGGCGGGCCTGATCGCCATAGCGGTCGAGTGGCTGGGCCTGTTGGGAGGAGTGCACGGCAATGAAGTCCTGATCTTTGCCACATCAGCCCTGGCGATTATCCCGCTGGCCGGGCTGATCGGCCAGGCGACGGAGGAACTGGCCAGCCGGCTGGGGACGCAGATCAGCGGCTTGCTCAACGCCACGCTGGGCAACGCCGCCGAACTGATCATCACCATCTTCGCCCTCAGGGCCGGTTTGACCGAACTGGTCAAAGCCTCAATTGTTGGCTCGATTCTGGGCAATCTGCTTCTGGTGGCGGGCTTCAGCCTGCTGCTGGGCGGTCTGAAGCAGGGTCGCCAGATATTCAACCAGCGGCAGGCTGGCATGAACGCCACGCTGGTGGTGCTGGCTTTTCTGGCCCTGGCGATTCCGTCATTGTTTGACGCTGCTCTGGTTGAGGTCAACGCGCTGCAATCGGAACTGCTCTTTAGCGAGGGGGTGGCGATCATCCTGATCGTGCTGTATGGCCTGAGTCTGCTTTATGCATTGCGCGATCCTGAGAACCGGACAGCATCTCATAGCGGGGCGCACGTGCCGCAGTGGAGCGTTTCCCAGGCTGTCGCCGTGCTGGCTGCCGCGACGCTTGGCATCGTGATCATGAGCGAGTTTCTGGTCAGGTCGGTTGAGCCGGTGGTGGCGCAGCTTGGCTGGACGGAGTTCTTTGTAGGCATCATCATTGTGCCGATTGTCGGCAATGTGGCCGAGCATCTGGTGGCTGTGCAGGTGGCGATGAAGAACCAGATGGACCTGAGCCTCAACATTTCGCTTGGCTCAAGCCTGCAGATTGCGCTGTTTGTCGCGCCGGTGCTGGTGTTTGTCAGCCTGTTGTTCCAGAACAAACTGCTGCTGGTGTTTAACCCCTACGAGCTGATTGCGCTCTCTGCAGCGTCCTTCATTGCGGCGCTGGTGGCCCTGGATGGGGAGTCGAACTGGCTGGAAGGGGCCATGCTGCTGGCGGTATACCTGATCCTGGCGCTGGCGTTCTTTGTCCTGCCGGGGAGCGCTCCGGCGGCTCTGTAAGCGAGGGCTGAATGTCGGCCTGTTTTTGGAACAATCCAACGTTGCCAATGCCTGATCGGACGCTATACTATAATCGTTTTGCATGTGCCTGATGATCATCAGGTTAGGTTAGCTGGAGGCATCAGCGTTGCTCAGGCGCCAGATCCTTACGCCAGAATACTGGAGTCACTCCCTTAAGATCACGGATGAGGACATCGAATACCTGTTCAGCGTCATGCTCGAAGAAGAGCTGCCGCTGGATATCCGGCGCATGGTTCGGCTGCTGATCGAGCACCGGGTCCGTCAGGAAGAAGATAGCTGGCGCAGGCACCTGAAGGAAGGTACGCTCTTCCAGCCTAAAGCGCACTATGAGGTCGGGCAGAAGCTGGTCTTCCCGGCGTTTGGGTTTGCCCTGGGCAAAGTTGTTGGCGTGCGCCCAGGCTCCAACCCGGAATATGGCGATTTCACTGTGATTCAGGTGGAATTCCCGGGTGGGCTGCGCCGGGAATTCGCCAGCGACCTGAAGATCCCCCATGCGCTTGACCTGAACAACGGCAATGCCTCCCTGGACGAACTACTGGAGCCGGTCGAGATTGAGCCGCTAGAACAGGCTTATGGTGATGCGCTGGCCCAGGAGCTTGAAGAGCGGCTCAGCGTTATCGACGATGTGGCCTATGCGGGCGGGCTGTGGTTCCTCAAGTCGTTGCTGCCGACCATCGACAAGGGGCATACCAATCTGGCGGAAGCGCTGCTGGACATGAACGGTGGCGGGCCGCTGGCCCCTGAGGACATTCTGCCCATCCTGGACTTGCCAACTGAGGTCAATCCCCGGTTGCAGGCGTTCGCTCTGAACTGCGCCCTGTATAACGACAATCGCTTTGATGAGGTCGGTTCGGCGGGGTTGGTGCGCTGGTACCTGAGGCGATTGGAGCCGGAGGAAGTCCAGCGGACGCCGGAGCGCTTGATCTACGAACGCATCCCCTACGATCGCAGCCTGCTCACGCCGGACGATCTGGCACTGGAGGCTGAGATCGGCGATGAGCATTCAGAATTGCCGGCGGTGACCGAACCGATAGATCGTGTCACAATCACGCTCAACTACCCGCATCGCCGGTGCGGCACTTTGCCCCTCACGGCGGGACTCTCGGCCATGTTGCCTACTGCCTACGAGGCGGAACGCATTCTGATCACGTTCATAGACGGCATCACGGGCGACAAATACACCGGCTGGGTTGTCCGGGCTGGTCGTTATGTGTGCGGGCTGGAGCGTTTCTATCGCAAGCATAAACTGCCGGTGGGCGCGGTGCTGCAGATTCAGACGACCGGGCAGGCCGGACAGTTTCAGATCAGTTTTGATGGCTACCGGCCACGCACGGAATGGATCATCCTGGTGGAGCCACGTGGTGGACGGCTGGGATTCGTCAATCAGCGGCGCCTGATCGGCGCGGCTTATGATCAGTTGATGGTGTTGGGCGCTGATGATCTGGAAGGTATCGATGCTGTTTGGCGGACAGTGCGCGATCAAAAGCGCAGCCTGATCGAGATCATCCGAGATATCCTGCCAGAGCTTGCCCGCCTGAATCCACAGGCAGCGGTACACGCCAAGACGGTGTATAGCGCGGTCAACGTGGTGCGGCGTTGCCCGCCGGGGCCAATCCTGGCCGCGTTGGAAGCGCAGCCGGAGTTCACCCATGTAGGTGGCCATTACTGGCGTTATACGCGGGGCGCTTGACCAGGGTCCGGGTTTGCCTGGACGGTGTTTCTGCCTGAAGGAATGAACGATGACTGCTGGAAGCATAGCCAGTCAGCGCGTTATACCGACGCTGGAAACGCGGTTTCATATTGACTACGAATGGTGGGAACGCGCCGATCAGGACTTGCGGATGAACATGATCGGGCAGCTTCCTCCTGAGCAGCGCGACTATTTCATGCAGCATTCGGGTGATACCGAGTCGGACTGGATTGATCCGGAAACAGCCGAGGTGCATCGTGTTGATGCGCTACGCATGGCGCTTCAGGAAGCCGCCAAAGACCCCGCTTACTTCCTGCCTCCGGTTTCGCTGGTCGATGCTGTGTTTCGCGTCTTTTTGACTAACAACAACTTTCCGCTGACGCCGATCGAGTTGTCGGCCCGGATCAACCGCCCACCGATGACGATCCTGCGGACGTTGACGGGTGGGCAGGTGTACAAAGGCATCCGGCCTTATCTGGGTTAGCGGCGTGATTGGCGCTTGACGGCGCTACTGGCGCTACCTACAATACAGAACAAATCCGCCCCCTTAGCTCAGCGGATAGAGCAGCTGCCTTCTAAGCAGTTGGCCGAGGGTTCGAGTCCTTCAGGGGGCGCCAGCCAGCAAAAAACGCCTCCAGTGAGGCGTTTTTTGCTGTACGACTCACAGCGGTCAGGCCATGATGGCCCGGTAAACCTCTTCGGTTTCCGGGGAAAGCTTGCGCCGGGCCGCTTTGAATTCACGCTGCAGGCGCTGGAAATGGGCGGCGGCTTCGCTGCGCCGGCCCATCTCCGCATAGAGCTGCATGACTCGACGGTGCAAATCTTCCCGGCTGGGGTCTTCCTGCAGAGCGCGCAGGTACAGGCGCAGGGCGTGTTCCGCCGCGCCCCTGGCATGGCGCACTTCGGCCATCTGGATGACCGCCTCCATATACCCGTTCAGGAAGTCGGTGCGACGGGCAACAATCCAGGGATCGTCGTGCCCCTGCAGGAACGGTCCCCGGTAGAGATTGATGGCTTCCTGCCAGTATTGCACTTTGTCCTGCTCGGCAGCGGCGCGCGCACGGACCAGCGCCCCGACAAAGTCGACCACATCATAGACGACGTTTAACTCCGGGCTAACGCGATAGTACCCATCGATGTGCACAAGCACATCTTCGCCCAGCGCCTTGTGCAGGCGGCGCTTGGTGACGTGGAAGACATTGACGGCCTGATCGACATCCAGATCGGGCCAGAAGGCCTGGCAGATTTCCGATCGGGTGACGGTAGGCCGATCCAGGGCGAAGAAGAACAGCAGGCGCGGCAGGTGCCCTTCCCATGTAGAGATGAGATTGTTGTTGATGGAGACGTAGCCCGGCCCCAGAGCGGTGACCTCCAGGCGGGGGCCGTTGGGATGGCGGCGATGGTCATAGAAATCGCTGACGACCAGATGTTCATCTTCAAGGATGACGGCCAGGTTGCGGGCGAGCAGGGAGACCCAGGACAGGCGCGGAAGTGTGCGACTGTTCAGGATGATTTTGCCGTGCGGTGGCATGAGCGGGACCAGTTGCTCGATGAACTGCTGAATATCGTCGGCGCCATCTGCCCGATCATATTCGTCAAGAATCAGCAGGAAGGGGTTGGTTGTCCACTCGGAAAGGTCGGCAGCAAGAGCGCTAAGCCAGTGCTCCATTTTGCCGACGCCTGGACGATCTTCTGTCAGATCGAGGTGACGGCCGAATTCGGGGTGCTGGCTGGCCAGGTTGTGACGCAAACCTGCCAGGAAGGCCGGGACGCTGACATCGTCCGGCCCCATGGCATAGTACAGAGTCTGGTATTCAGGGCTGTTGAGCAGGCGTGCAATCAGCACGGAACGGTAGCGGCTGCGCGGATGTAGCAGCACGATTTTCGCACCCGGCGAGTAGTGATTAAACGCTTCGTAGCTGCCCGTGACCATGTTATTCAGTTTCATGGTATGGCCTCTTCCTGTTGGATTATTGCCCCAATAATATAGTATACGAAAGCTTTCAGAGCAGGGCAAATGACAATTAAGCCGGGCGTAGCCAATGCTTACCGGAATTGTCATACTGTCGGTTCTACGATAACCGTAGCTAGGTACTTTTGTGCAGTATAAGCTTTGACAGCATGTAATTGCCCGTTTACAATTCGAATCAGGGTGGCCGCTGAGACAGGTGTGAATCCTATGACCAAGTGGTGCAGGGCTGTCGTTGCCGTAACGCTGGTCATTGCCGGGGCCGTCATCGCTACGATCCTGGGCTGGTGGTTGTGGCGCCTGTTGCAGGGCAAGGAGGAAACCGCAGAGGCCCGATGGGTGCCTCCTCAGCGCCCAGCCGAACGGAACATTCCGGTACCTTTCCCGGATGATCTGGTGCAACCGATACAGTCAGCACTGGAGACTGAGATAACTCCGGCCGTCGCGCGTCTGGCGGTCCAGGCGGACGATCTGACCCGCATTGACGGTATTGGCCCCAAATATGCCGAGGGCCTGGCCCGGCTGGGCGTGACCACGTTTGCCCAGTTGAGCCAGCAGGATGCCGATGAGCTGGCGGCCCGGTTGAAGGCGCAGGGGTTGCGTATCATCGGCGACCGCATCCGGCAGGAAGACTGGATCGGGCAGGCGGCCCGATTGGCCGGTGGACAGTAACCGGGGGCATGATGGCGATACTTCCAGCTCGCGTTGATCTTGATCGCGCTGCCGGGGAACTGCGGATCACCTGGCGTGATGGGCGCGTGTGTGTGTATCCGCTGAGCAACTTGCGCGAGGCATGCCCGTGCGCGGAGTGTCGCGGCGGGCACGCCTTTATGGGCCGGGCATACGATCCGCAGGATATCCTTGCGCTGAAGCCTGCGCGGTCGTATCGGGTCGAGCGGGTAGACCAGGTGGGGAATTATGCGCTGCAGTTCCTCTGGGATGACGGCCACCAGGCGGGGATTTACACCTGGGACTATCTCTACCGGCTCTGTCCATCCGATTCATCCGGGTCATGAAGCTGCTGCAGGTGCACAGCAAACAGCCCGGCTCAGACTGCCGGGCTGCTGCCTTTTTGCCCCATCAGAGGATCACGCTGTACCGGCTGGTCTAGAGATAGTCCTTGAGGTGGTGCTGAACCGCATACGCCGCCGCCTCAGCACGATTGGAGACATTCAATTTACTGAGAATGTTGCTGACGTAATTGCGCACGGTGCCTTCCCCCAGGAATAACGCCTGGGCAATCTCGCGGTTGGTCTTGCCCTCCGAAACCAGGTTGAGCACCTGCATTTCCTGCGCGGTCAGATCAGCAAAGGCTTCGGCTTCCTCCTGCCGTTTGGCCCGGCGTACCTCATCCAGCACGCGTTTGGTGACGCTGGGATCGAGAAGCACTTCATCGCGACCCACGGCTTCAATCGCCTGGATCAGGCTCTGGCCGTCGATTTGCTTGAGCAGGTAGGTTTCCGCGCCAGCCCGCAGGGCGGAGAACAGCATCTCGTCTTCCTCGTACGAGGTGAGCATGATGATCTTGATGTGGGGGTACTTCTGCTTGATGGCTGCGCAGGCTTCAATACCACTGGCGCCCGGCAGCCGGATGTCCATCAGGATCACATCAGGCTGGTGCAGCTCGGCTTTCTCGATCGCTTCTTTGGCGGTACGAGCCTCGGCGACGACTTCAAAACCGCCCTTGTGAGTCAACAGGTCCCGGAGACCCAGGCGGACAACCTCGTGATCGTCCACGATCATGATACGCTGTTCTGACATGAATGTCCTCGCTAGAAAACCACGCGGTCGAGTCGGTGAAGCCGCTTTCTGGCTTGCCAGGCACAATGCTGGTCTGATTATACCGTAAGGCAGCTACAACAAAAAAAGCGCCGGTCAGGCGCCTGTGGAGTAGCGGGGGCAGGATTCGAACCTGCGACCTCCGGGTTATGAGCCCGACGAGCTGCCACTGCTCTACCCCGCATCATTGGCAGGAAGTATACTCCTGCGCCAGAGGGCTGTCAATGGTTGTTTTGGCGCGGGCTATCGGTTCGGCCAGCCGGTGGGCGGAATGCCGGTTTGTGGCGATTCTGCCCTTGCCAAATGACCTGGCCGCGGGTATACTGACGGTCAGTTGAGGGGCGTTGGCTCAGTTGGTTAGAGCACTCGGTTGACATCCGAGAGGTCAGAAGTTCGAGTCTTCTACGCCCCACACGACGCGACTGCCAGGGTTGATGGCGGTCGCTTTTTTGTTCCCTGGCAAGGGTTCGCGGTACTCGATCCGCGTGCGGGTATGGGCCTGTCCGAAAACAGCCCCCGCCAGCAACACGGGGGCTGCATCACCGTTGCACTGTGCCTGACAGGCGTTTTGTTCGCGGGGCCGGGAAAGCGACTACTTAGCTCTCGATGATCTCAATCGAATACAGGCGGTCGCCGGCAATCGGGTCCTGCCTGGGGTCGCGCTGCCGGATTTGCATCACCACCTCGTCGAACCCCTCGATGACCTGGCCGAACACGGCATGTTTGCCATCCAGCCAGGGGGTAGGCACATGGGTGATGAAGAACTGGCTGCCGTTAGTATTGGGGCCGGCGTTGGCCATGCTCAGGATGCCGGGACGGTCGTGCTTGAGCTTGAGCGCGCCTGGTTCGTCGTCGAAACGGTAGCCGGGGGTGCCGGTGCCTGTCCCCAGCGGGCATCCTCCCTGGGCCATGAAGTCTTTGATCACCCGGTGAAAGGTGGTATTGTCGTAAAAGCCTTCGCGTGCCAGAAAGACGAAATTGTTGACTGTCCTGGGCGCTTTGTCTGCAAAAAGCGCTACTTTGAAGTCCCCTTTTTCGGTGTGAAAGATAGCGGTGTAGCGCCTGGTTGGATCGATCGTCATCGGTGGTGGCGCATTGTAGGTCTTGGCCATGCAGAATCTCCTTGCACAGGGAAGGGATATTGGGTGCAGGAGGATTGTACTGCTTTCCTGGCCGGGCTGCTGCAAACCAGCCATAAACGAGTGGAACTGGAATCCAGGAGACCGGGATGCCAGAAGGACGGGAGACTGCTGAGGGCGCAGCGCGGCAGCAAGAAAATGCTCATACAACAGCCAACTGAGATCGGGATCAGCGCGTTTGACCGCCTGTGGCTGCCAGTCTAGAATGGCCCGTGTGTTTTTGTGCCCAGACAGGGAGGTATCCACCGTGGCCAGAGGACTTTATTTTGAGGAGCTTGAGATCGGCTGGTCGGTTTCCACCAAAGGGCGGACGATCACCGAGACGGATGTAGTGAACTTTGCCGGGCTTTCGGGGGATTACAACCCGCTGCATACCGACGCCGAATTTGCCAGCAAGACAGAATTCGGGCGGCGCATCGCTCATGGCGCCCTGGTTTTCAGCATTGCGATTGGGTTAACGTATCAGGCCGGTTTCATGGACGAGACGGTGATGGCTTTCCTGAGTCTCGACTGGAAGTACAGCGCACCGATCTTCATCGGTGATACGATCCATTGCGAGGTCCAGATCATCGATCTCAAGCGCCTGCCGCGGCTGGGTGGCGGCAAGGTTGTGCTGGCCGTCAAGGTGGTCAAGCAGGATGGCACGGTTGCCCAGAAGGGCGAATGGGTCGTACTGGTGCGCAGCCGTCCGGAGGAAACGGCCAGAACAGACATAAGCGGTAACCCGGCGTCAGGGAACGGTTAGAGTCGCGTTAGAACAGGGATGAATCCCTTTGTGTTTTGGCTGAATTGAGAATACAGTGAGGATGGTTATGTGATTGGGCGTGCTCTCCACGATGGATTAGCGTGACTATGCCGGCGAAATGGGTCGTGGTGCCAGTCCTGGCGCTCCTGGTACTGGCTGCCGGATGCACTGACAACACCATCCCCGTTACTTTGACGGCTCAGGCTGGTGTGATCGCTGACCAGGCCAGCAATCTGGCCGCAGCCGAAGACTGGGCGGGGCAGGCCCGTGCAACTCTGACCGCCTGGCCGATCAGGGCTGCTGCCAGTGCGACCGCTCTGGCGGGTGCGGACGCCACCAGGCAGGCCGGAGCCGTACAGAACGCTGCCACAGAGGCCGCGGCGACCGTGCATGCCATTGAAGCTACACTCCGGGCTAACCAGGTAGCCGCGGCGGAGGCCGTGGCGGCGACGGACCTGGCGGTACAGGCGGCGACGCTGGATGCACGCGGCTATGACCTGGCGACGGCCGTTGCCCGGCGGGAGGTTATTGCTGCCACGGCGACCACAGCGGCGCGGATCGCTGCGACCGAGATCAGCGGCTGGCAACTGGCGGGCACACTGGCGGCTCAGGGGTACACGACCCAGGTGGCGGTGTGGGCGGGTACGGTTACCGCCCAGGCCTGGAATGTGAGCACGGCGCAGGCCGGGCGGCAGGACACAATGGCGACAGCTACCGCTGCTGCCGTCACTGCGCAGGCAGAGTTGGACTCCGTGCAGGCCGCGGCCCTGGCCACTCAACAGGCTGCCGCTACGGCGGTCGCTCAGGCTATGACAGCGCAGGCCCGCCAGGCAACCGCTTCAGCAGCAAACCTGGCGACGGCTGCCGCCGCGCGCGACGCGCTGGCGGCGCAGGCTACGCAGTCTGCTGCGACGGTGGCAACCCGGCTGGAAGCCGAGCGCGTCCTGAACGCGACGGCGCAGGCTTTTCTACAGGCGACCGCTGTCTCTCAATACGAGGCGCTGGCCGCACAGGCAACGCAATCGGCGGCGGCAGCGGTGGCTCAACTGGAAGCGGAGCGGGCGCAGTATCTGGAAGCCCTGGCCATGCAGCAGTCTACTGCGGCAGCGGCGTATGGGGCGCTGGCCGCCCAGGCAACGCAGGGCGCTGTGGCTGCTGATGCAACGGTGCGCCGGGCGCAGGTTCAGGCGACTCTGAGCGCCCGGCAGTTGACCGGGCGGATCACCGGGCTGGAATCGACCCTTGTGGCGCAGGAGGCTCTGCTGGCTACGCTGTTACAGCCAACGGCAACGCCGACCATCACACCCAGTCCCACCCACACCCCCAGCCTGACCCCTTCCGCAACATCAACAGCCACGCCATCGCCAACAGCTTCAACAACGCCCACCGTGACGCCGACGGTAACGCCGACACCCTCGTGGACAGCAACAGCAACGCCCACAGTGACGCCCAGCTATACGCCTACAGCCACGGCATCGCCAACGGCTACGCCAACGACGATACCGACGGCGACGCATACCTCCACAGCAACGTCCTCGGTGACACCGTCGGATACCCCCTCAGCAACGCCGACGGCCACGGCGACCGCTACAGCTACGGCGACCCCGACACCGACGCCAACTCCGATCCTGTGCTGGGTGTTTGTGGACAATCCGGATGGTGTGAACATGCGTCTGAATCCGGCCCTTAACGCGCCGGTCTTGCTTGCCTTGCCCCGGCGGACGGTCATGACGGTTCTGGACACGGCACGCAGCGCTGATGGGCTGGTCTGGTATTACGCTCGTGTGCGGTTTGACAACCGGATCTACCGCGATGGGTGGGTGCTGCGCGACGTGGTGGTCGAATTGACGAGTTGTCCAGCGGATTAGGCAGCGGTTGATCAGGGGCCTCCCGGCGCGGAGGCCCTTTTTGTTGCCAGCAGCCTGTCTTAGCGTCGGCGGCCGATGAGCAGGGTGCTGAAGCTGAAGCTCCAGGGGGCCAGCCTGGCCAGCAGGCTACCAAGCCGGTCAGCCAGGGGCGAAGTCCGGTAGTAGCCTGGAGCGCGGAACGGGCCGCCCAGCCCCCACAGCGTGAAGGCGTGGCTGGTGGGCGTAACCTCCAGAACATCAAAATCGGCTGCCTGGGCCTCTCGGACCAGATCGTGCTGGGTATACGTGCTTTCGTAGAAATCTTCCTGGTTCAGACGGCTGGCGCCCTGTAACCGTCGACGGAACTGGCTGAGTTTCCAGACCAGGTTGGGGTAGGGGATGGTCAGCACGAGGATGCCGCCTGGCCTGAGGACGCGTGCTGCTTCCCTCAGGGCTGGCCCCATGCCGTGCGGGAAATGTTCAAGTACACCAAACGACAGGTAGGCGGCCAGGGAGCCGGAAGCATAGGGCAAGGCGTGAACATCGCCAGCGCAGAGCGGCAGGGTGGAGTCAAAAGCGTGCGCTTTACGCAGGGCATTGGCGGCGTAATCCAGGCCGATGACGCGGAATCCCTTATCACGGAGGTAAATCACCACAGAAGCCAGGCCGCAGCCTGCCTCCAGGATGACCCCATTCCGGTCAAGGTAGCGCTCGTAACGGGCAATGGTCTGCCGGGCGCGGCTGTAGCGGAGCGTCTCCAGTTCCACTTGTACGCTAGCGCCTTCCCAGATATCTTCCCAGGTCTGGCGGGTGGTATCGTAGAGTTCAGTCATCAGCATTGACCTCGCGGGCAACCGGATAGATTGCTCAGGTGGCAGGATGTACTGGCGGCGCTGCGTCTGAGCAGCGTCAGGCGCGTCTATTGTACCTGCACATCGGCAGGTTGCACGTCTGAACCTTGATACCGATAGGCTGGGTTGGAGCGGCTGGGGCGCCGGCAACAATAACAGACAGCCGTTTCCTCTGATCTCTTTATTGCCTGCTGCCCATTCCCTATTCCCCCTGTGTTGTGGGCTGTTCGCCAATGGCTTCCGCATGTACCCGTGATCCGGGCGCGGGCAGGCTTTTTCCGGAAAGGAGCCAATCTGCTATACTGCGCATAGTAGAGAACATGATTGCGCCTTTTCCGCCGGATGGATCAGGACCATGGCAATCTTTACCCCGCCCGAAGCGCCGATTCATGAGCCGAAACAACTGCCGGTAGCCCCCCCGCCGAAGATCATTGGCCGCGACCGTGAACTGGGCCAGATTTTCGCCCAGGTTCGGGTGGGCGCGCCTGTGCTCGTGTATGGCGCGCCGGGCATCGGGAAGTCCGCGCTGGCAGCGACGATTGCCGCCGCGTTTACAACTTTTCCGGCCGGTGTGCTGTGGTGGCGGGTAGCGGATGATTCGCTGGAGCAACTCGTTGTGCGCCTGGGCCGGGCGTATGGTGAGCGAGAAATCACGGAAAGCGCCAATCCGCTTGCGCTGGTTGACCGCGTGGCGGCTCTGCTTCAGCAGCATGACCGGCCGCTGCTGGTGCTGGATGGCCCGCTGACGCAGGAAACCGCCCGCGATTTTGTGCGTCGGCTGGCCGCCGGTGTGCCCCTGATCTGGACGGCTGAGCAGGCGGCATCAGGCCCCTGGCTGCCTTTCCGGGTGGACAGGCTGGGTGACACTGACGGGATGGCGCTACTGTTGCATGCGGCACGCCGCGAGAAAGTGGAAGGCTGCGAGCAATTGTGCCGCGCCCTGGAAGGCGTACCGCTGGCCCTGGTGCTGGCGGGGCGGCATCTTGCCGTGAGCCAGCAGACTCCGGCAGACCTGCTTGGCGCGCTGGACCCGGCGGCGCCTGATCCCGCGCTAAAGGTGCTGGGCGCGATCTATCGCCAGCTGCCGGAAGCGCTGCGGGGGATTGTGTTGACCATCGGCGCAACTCCTGCCGGCCGGGCCTCCTCCTGGTTGCTGGAGCGTCTGCAGCCCGCCCCCGGGGAGACGTTTTCCTCCGTTCTGGAGTCGCTGGCTGTGCGCGGTCTGGTCTACCGCCTGCCTGCTCCGGCAGGCCTGTGCTACGCGATGCATGAGTCTGTTGCCCGCTTTGCGCGGGGGATTCTGCAGGGCGCCGGACACCTGGAGACGGTTCAGGCGCATGTTGAAGCCGCGCTGCTCACCCATGCAGCAGCCAACCGGCGCGACGATCCGGAAGCGCGAATGCGCCTGCTGGCGGAGATGCCGAACCTCCTGGCGCTGGCAGATGAGGTCTGGCAGCGGGGTGATGAGGATATCCTGGCGCGCCTGGCCGATGTTCTGGAAACAGCCTTCGGGAGCACGGGAGCCTACGGGTTTGAGATTCACACACTATATGGACAGCTGGGCCAGTTGCAACCCGAAGCTGAGGAGCTTGAGCCTGTAGCGCCGCCACCTGCGCCGGTGTCCACCGCTGAGGAGCCGGTAACTGAGCCAGCGATCGAGACAACTGTGCCGTCTGAGCCGGTCATCACGGAGGAAGCTGCACCGGCTTTCTACGATGAGGGAGCCTGGGAGCCGCCTACTGAGCAGGAGATCATCGCACCAGAACCCGCTACGGCGGTAGAGCAGATCACCGCGGCGCCATCGAGCGTGCCTGAACCCATCCTAGGCACTGAGGAGGAGGCCGCCACCGTTGTTGAGCATGCACCTGCTCCTTTGGAAGAAGCGGTGCGCGGTGAGGCTGCCGGGAGTGCCACGCTGGAAGGGCTGCTACAGGCCTGTGACGCGGCGCGGCGCGCAGGCAACGATCGGGAATTGCTCGGCCTGCTGATGTCGGTTGGACAATCCTGGGAAGAGGCCGGGCTGGCGGAGCGCGCTATTGACGCCTACCGGGAAGCCCTGTCACTGGCTGAGCGGCTGGATGATGAGGAACTGGTGTTGCAAACGCTGGAGGCGCTGGCACGGCTGAATCTGGAAACCGGCAACCTGGAGGATGCGCTGACCTGCGCCGTCCGCGCGGAGAACCTCCTGCAACAGCGCAACGAGCCGGGGCGGCTGGGATATGTGCTGGCGTTGCTGGGCGATATCCGGCTGGAAGTGGGCGACCTGAATGAGGCTGCGGACGCTTATGCGCGCGCCATTGGACGGCTGCGGGCAGCGGGCGACCAGGTTAGCCTGGGGGTAGTGCAGACCAAGCTGGGCGCAACGTACATGGATCGCGGGGAATATGGCCGCGCTGTGAACATGTTGAACGAAGCGCTGCTGATCTTCGAGCAGACCGGGCGGCAGGAGTACCAGGAACGGGTGCTGGGCATCCTAGGCATGGCTTACGGCCACCTGGGTGAGTGGCGGCAGGCCGAGCAACGCCATCTGCAGGCGCTGCAAATGGCGCGAAGCCTGGGCAACGTTGAAGAGCAAGAGCGCCAACTGGCTAACCTGGGGTACATCGCGCAGGCTCGCGAAGACCGCGATGCCATGGTGCGGTACTACGCCTCGGCACTTGACCTGGCTTACCAGACGGGACGCAGCGACTGGCAGGTTCGATACCTGGACGTGCTGGGCCGTTTGCTCATGGATGATGTGTCGTATGTGGCGCTGGCAGTTGCTCTGTTACAGGAAGCACAGACCCTGGACGGCGATCCGGAGCGCGACCGCTGGCTCAACCGCGCCCAGAAACGTCTGCAGCGGCTGCGCCAATCCGCTATCCCTCAAGCGCCGGTGCCGATGAGCCTGGCCAGCTGGGCGGCGGCGGAATCGATTCTGGCGGATGGCAGCGTCTGACCGTGAAGGTGCGGGTACTGTTCAGGAACCCGGATCAGGTTGCGCTGGCAACGTATGACCGGCTTCGGTGTCAGGCGCGTCGCGCAGCAGGGCGATGGCATGAGGCAGTACGGGCTGGATGACCGCCAGACTGTCCCGTACCGCTCCGGGGCTACCCGGCAGGTTCACGATCAGGGTGCGCCCGCGCAAACCACAGATTCCGCGGCTGAGCATGGCATGGGGTGTCTGCCGTAGTCCGGCAGCACGCATCGCTTCGGCCAGACCGGGGGCTTCCCGTTCGATGACGCTGCGCGTAGCTTCCGGGGTGACATCCCGCGGGGCGAAGCCGGTTCCACCGGTCGTGAAGATAACGTCGACCCCATCCTCATCGCTCCACGCGATCAGGCAAGCGCTGATTTGATCGCGCTCGTCTGGCACAATTGCCGTGCGGGCGATCTGGCAGCCGGGGAACGACTCGGTCAGGAGAGCGGCGATTAGAGGGGCGGCGGCGTCAGGACGCTCGCCGCGCGCGCTACGATCGCTGACAGTCAGGATGCCAATACGCATGAGTCGCTGCTCCGCTAGCTGCTCAACCGCCGGGGCGAAAGCGGGGCCTGCCGTGCTGGCAGCGCCCCGCCGTGCGATTCCGGGTGTCGCTGACGAGCTTTATTCCTCGTCTTCCAGGAAGACCTGCCACGGGCCGTGCATACCGTCCTCGGTGACGCCGTAGAAAACGCGCATACCTTCCGGCGTCTTGAGCGCCAGATCATAGCGAACGGTTTCGCCGCGTCGGTGGCGTTTGATCAGCCCGTACTTGTTGCGCCAGGTCACCTTGGCCGGGTCGACCGGGTTCTTTTCCTTTTCAGTGATGGCGTAGTGCCATAACCGGCGTGCTGACGTGCGGGTAACGTTGTTGACAATGTTACCGTTGCGCAGGTCGCGCATCATGTGGTAGAGCTTGCCCTTGCGCTGTTCGGAGCCGATGATCTCCACGCCTGTCTTGGGCGCGTCAATGTCCTGCACTTCTGCTGGGGCGGGCGGTTGTTCCATCTGGGCAGGTTCTGGCTCAGGGGCAACCGGTGTCGCGGAGGTGGGGCCGGTAGAGGCGGGCTGTTGCTGGGAGGCCAAGCTGCCCTGCACCAGCCGAACGATTTCGTCACGTACGGCCAGCGTGGTCTCCGCCTCGTCGCGGACGTAGATTTTGTTGTCGTCGATGGCGTAAGGCGGGTCATCGCCACGGGGGACCTGGATGCGGATGACCGTTTTGCCCTGGGAATGCTGGGTGTCGATCTCGACTTTCAGCGGCGGTGTCAGGCGCTGCTCCAGCTCGGTAGTGATCATTTCGATAGTCTTGGCGGCCTGCTGGACGCCGGCTAGTGGCTGGGTGGGGTCGGGGCTGGCGCCGATATAAATGGTACCGCCGTTGGTATTGGCCATGGCGCACACGTCCGCCACGATCTCATACAGCATCCCGCCGCGACGGGTTGCCTTGTCGTAAAAGGCCTGGACAATGCTGGGGCCTTGCTCCCTGGCAGCCTGAATGAAGTCGAACGGTTTGCGGTTGACAGCATAGGGGCGGGTCCGGGCAAAGTCATTGCCCTCGAACATCTCCCGCAGCGCCTCAAAGGTCCGTTCAGGCAACAATACCTCAGTCATGCGGTCGCCAACGCCGAGGTTCTGGTTGCGCCCGCTGCCGGTCTCGGCGTTCAGTCGGTGGGCGTCTGACCCCTGGATGCAGCGCATCCGACGGGGGTATTCCGGCTTGCTGCCATCAAAGAAATGCTGGGTAGTGCCGCGCCCGCGTCGCTCCAGGTCGGTGACTTCGAGGGCGTGCAGGTGAGCATCCTGGGTATAAGCGATCTTGGTCTGCCCGCCAAAGTCAAAGCCACGCATGGCAACGCCGTGGCTGGAGTTGGCGTGAGCGGCGATGACGATTCCGCCCGCCGCATGGATCACGCGATAAGCGGTCAGCACGTCGGCGGACGCGCCCACCACCGATGAGCCATTGTCCAGCGTATCCGGTGGGACATTGAGGCTGAGTAAAATATGCTCCAGTTCGCGGGTGGTTGTATCGGGGGAAAAGATGCCCAGGATGTGAAAGCCGAAGGTCGCCGTGAACTCAAAGCCGGGCAGTACCAGAATCTTGTCCATCAGGCGGCGGTATTCGCTCAGGCGGCGTTGTTCCTCCGGCGTGGCCCGTTTAAGGGACTCCAAGAAGGTCAGTTTCTCGATCTCATCTATCATCGCCCGGTAACCGCCGACCGTGTTATGGTCGGTGAAGGCGATGATGTCCAGTTCTCTGGCTTCAGCTTTGCGCAGGATGTCAAGGTGGGTAACTCCGGCATCCTGATAGTCCGCCGAGGCGGGGGTGTGAATATGCAGGTCCATACGGAACCACTGCATTTTGCTTGGGTTCTTTCTTGCGGCCACTAGGCCCTCTCCATTGCTTTTTCACTTGTTAGTGTTGATGTTGTATTCATAGAAGGTTTTGGGGTACTGGCTCAGAGCAGGCTGGTCAGAATCTGGGCCAGATTTGCGGGTTCAAGCGGTTTGATCAGGAACAAGGAAGCGCCAGCCTCAACCGCTTCCCGTTCCACATTCATGCCGGATGCGACCACGATCGGCGTGGTGGCGAAATCCGGGTCCTGCCGCAGGTTGCGGACAACTTCCGGCCCTTCGACGTCGGCCAGGTGATAGTCGATCAGAAAGATATCCGGATGTTCCTGGTGGGCACGCTCCAGCACGTCTTTGCCGCGGGCCGCCACACAGACATCAAACCCGTCCATACTGAGCAAAGTCTGCAACAGCATGACGGTCGTCCGGTCATCATCGACGATCATGATCTTGGGCAAAGCGCCTTCTCCTGCGTTTTTTTGCGCCCGGCCACCAGGGCAGAACAAAAACCATGCTCACCCGACCCTGCGTCAGGCCGGTTCAGCTTCCGGACTGACTTCAGGCTCAGGCATCAAAGCAGCCTCCAGCACCTCGTCGATCGTCCCGACCAGGATGAAATTCAGGGACTGGCGCACGCTTTCCGGGAGTTCCTCCAGGTCCTGCTCGTTGCGGCGAGGAAGGATAACGGTGTCGAGCCGACTGCGATGGGCGGCCAAAACTTTGGCCTTGATGCCACCCACCGGCAATACCTTGCCGCGCAGGGTGATCTCGCCGGTCATGGCGACATTGGGCCGTACCGGACGCCCGGTCAGCAGTGAGGCCAGCGCCGTGGCCATGGTCACACCCGCTGACGGGCCATCTTTGGGCACCGCACCAGCCGGTACATGCAGGTGGATGTCATGTTCCTCGAAATACCTGGGTGGGACGCCCAGTTGCTCCGCACGTGAGCGGATGTAGCTGAATGCCGCATGAGCGCTTTCCTGCATCACGCTGCCCAGCTGACCGGTCAACTGGAAGCCCTTGTTGCCCGGCATAGCGGCGGCTTCAACGAACAGAATATCGCCGCCCATCGGCGTGTAAGCCAGGCCGGTGGCCACGCCAGGCTGGTTGGTGCGGTCCTCAATTTCCGTCTGGTAACTGAAGCGCGGCTTGCCGATCAACTCCCGAATGGTCTCTTTCTCGATGACATACGGACCGGCGCCGTCGCCTTCCGCTTTCTCGGCGACGCGGGTAGCGATCTTGCGGGCAACCTGGCCGATCTGCCGCTCAAGATCGCGGACTCCGGCCTCCCGTGTGTAGTTGTTGATCAGCTCGCTGAGGGCTTCTTCGGTGAAGCGAATCTCCTCCGGGCGCAGCCCATTCTCCCGAATCTGGCGGGGGACCAGGTACTGCAGAGCGATCTGGACTTTTTCCTGCTCGGTATAGCCGTTCAGGGTGATGATCTCCATCCGGTCACGCAGGGGCGGCGGGATCGGCTCCAGCTCATTGGCTGTGGTGATGAACAGCACTTCCGAGAGGTCAAAGGCCACGTCGATATAGTGGTCGCGGAACTCGTGATTCTGCTCCGGGTCGAGCACCTCCAGCAAGGCCGAGGCCGGGTCTCCGCGGAAGTCGTGCCCCAGCTTGTCGATCTCGTCCAGCATCATCACCGGGTTGCGGCTTTCCACGCGGCGCAGAGTCTGGATGATCCGCCCCGGCATGGCGCCGATGTAGGTGCGGCGGAACCCCCGGATTTCGGCCTCGTCGCGGATGCCGCCCAGGCTCATGCGGACGAACTTGCGGCCCATAGCCCGCGCGATGGACGAGCCAAGCGAGGTCTTGCCGACGCCAGGCGGGCCAACAAAGCACAGGATGGCCCCTTCGCGCTCGCGACGGACATAGTCCGTCACATCCGGCTTTAGCTCATCCGCCCGCTCAGCACGCAGCTTGCGCACCGCCAGGAACTCCAGAATGCGCTCCTTGATATCCTCCAGGCCATAGTGGTCGGCGTCAAGGACTTCGCGGGCGTGGGCGATATCCAGGTTATCTTCCGTGCGCTTGCTCCAGGGCAGGCTCACCAGCCAGTCCAGATAAGTGCGGATGACGCCGTACTCAGCTGCGGCGGTGGGCAGCTTGGCCATCCGATCCAGTTCACGGCGAGCCTCCTTCTCAGCCTCCTCGGTCATCCCCGCTTCCTGGATCTTGCGGCGGAATTCCTCGATCTCCACCTGCTGCTCGTCGGCCTCGCCCAGTTCATGCTGGATGGCTTTCAGTTGTTCGCGTAGGAAGTATTCCCGCTGAACCTTCTCCATCTCCGACTGGGCCTGAGACTGGATCTGCCGGCCCAGTTCCAGCACTTCCAGTTCCTTGTTCAGGATGGCCATCAGGCGACGCAGCTTGGTAGCGATATCGTCGATTTCCAGGAGCTGCTGGCTTTCCTCCAGGTTGATCCGGATGTAGGTCGCGATGGCGTAAGCGATCTGCAGCGGATCATCCATGTTTAGCGTGGAGGAGATCAGTTCCGCCGGGATGCTGGGCACCAGTTCCGCCAGGTGAGAGAACTGGTCGACCACGTTGCGGGTCAACGCCTCCACCTCCAGGGTCTTCTCGACCTGTTCAGGGTAGCGGCTGACCCTGGCAACCAGATATGGCTCGGTAGCGACGTATTCCTCAATCTTGATGCGAGCCAGCCCCTGCACCAGCAGGCGGATGGTACCATCGGGCGCGCGGAACAGGCGGTGAACCATGGCCACGGTGCCGATGTCGTAGATCTCGCCGGGGCCAGGTTGTTCGTTTTCGGGATCGTGGGCGGCGACCAGGCCGATCAGGCGTTCCTTGCTGGCGACATCATCGATGAGGCGGATGGAGCGCGGCTGCCCGACCGTCAGCGGAATGGCTGTGTAGGGATACATGACCACGCCGCGCAGGGGCAGGATGGGCAAGGTTTCCGGCAGGTTCAGTTCGTCAGAGGATTCTTCAGACTGTTCTTCTTTGATGTCAATAGGTTGCTGATCGCTGCTGACGTTTTCGGATGATGGGGTGATCACCTGGTCATCCGTGGCTGACGATTTCTTTTTACGAATCATGGCTTACACTACGCTTCGTCGGATGAATTGTGCGTGATACTGAGCACATGGATGGCTGTGGACAGGGCACGCGGAAGCTCGATGCGTAACAGGCCGTCCTGGTATGTCGCGTTGACCTGTGACCGGTCGACGTTCCAAGGCAGGTGAATCTCGGTGCGGAAAGCCCCACGCTCGATTTCCATCTGGTGATAGGCCACATCTTCCAGACCGCCAAGATGATGCCGCACGCCGCTGACCGTCAGTAGACGATTCTGGAGCACAACCTGAAAGTCATGCTCGCGCATGCCGGCAATCTCGATCAACACGATCAGCCTGTCTTCGGTGCGGTAAACATCGGTTGGTGGGTGCCAGACGGACGAATGGCGTACCACAATTTGGTGCCAGATAGTGCGGCTACTAGTGGTCGTTTCCCCCTCGCGAGCCAGCTCCCTGTCTTGCTTGTTATCCGTGATTCTGTTGGCCATGCGACAACTCACGCAAATCTCTCGCAAGTCTTTATTTTTAGCATTCTACCACAGCCGACAAATGCGCTCAATGAGCGTTAGCAAAGAATCATGGCCTAATCTATCGGATTGAGCAGAAATCGCTTTCGGAGGACCAGGGGGAAGATCACGGTGGGCGCTGATAGGCGGCCCTGCTAGAATAGCGCCTGCCGGCCAGGAGTGCAAATTGCGCTTACTGGCGGGACCTGCGACTGCTGGCAAATGGAAGCTGACAGAGATGAGCGATCACATGCTGCCACTGGGGAAACTGCCTGCTGACCTCCTGGCCGATTTGCTGAGCCGACTACCCACCGACCCGCGGGTGGTGGTAGGCCCACGGATTGGCGAGGATGCCGCCGTCATCGATATGGGCGAGCGATACCTGGTGGCCAAGACCGATCCGATCACGTTTGCGACCGACGCGATCGGCTGGTATGCCGTGCAGGTGAACGCCAACGATCTGGCAACAACCGGCGCAATACCCCGCTGGTTTATGGCTACCGTGCTGCTACCGGGTGGGCAAGCCGACCGGGCGCTGGCAGAGCGTATCTTCACGCAGATCACCTCGGCCTGCGCTGCGCTGGGTATCACCCTGATTGGTGGCCATACCGAAATCACCTATGGTCTGGAGCGTCCTATTGTGGCCGGGTTCATGCTCGGCGAGGTGGAGAAGGATCGGCTGGTCACGACCGGCGGCGCACAGATCGGCGATGTGATCCTGTTGACGAAAGGCATCCCGATCGAGGCGACGGCGATCATTGCCCGCGAGAAACGCGCCGAACTACTCCAGCGGCTCGATCCGGCTCTGGTGGATCGGGCTGCAGAGTACCTGACCAGGCCGGGCATCAGCGTGGTGCCGGACGCGCAGGCCGCCTGCACCGCAGGGGGGGTCACCAGTATGCACGATCCCACCGAAGGCGGGCTGGCCACCGCGCTGTGGGAAGTGGCCGAGGCCAGCGGCAGGGCACTCCACCTGGATGTTGAGACGTGGCCGCTGTGTCAAGAAGGGGCGCGGCTGTGCGCGCTTTACGGTCTTGATCCGCTGGGGGCGATTGCTTCCGGGGCATTGCTGCTGACGGTCCGCCCGGAGGCGGAAGCCGGGGTACGGGCGGCGCTGCAAAAGGCGGGAATTCCAGTTTTCCGGCTAGGGCAGGTGGCGGCGGGACCAGCGGCTGTGCTCCACCGGGGGGTGGCTCTGCCGCGCCCGGCGCGGGATGAGATCGCCCGGCTATTTGACTGAGTTTCGCCGGGGTGCTGGGCACGGTTAGCCTTTACAGAGCAGGCCAGACGTGGTATAAAAGAACTCGCCTGCCGTGCGCGTGATGCCGCACCCAGGTTTTGAGCCAACACTCTTAAAGAAGGGTGTTCATTTTCCAGAGACTGAAGCGTTAGGCTACGGCCAAGGCTGAGGCTTCTGGTAGGCACCCACCTGCGAAAGCAGGTTCAAAACGGGCAGCACACGGCATGGCGGGTATCCTTTGCTGGCGAAGCCTCTTCAGGGGTGACCTGAAGGGGTTTTTGCTTCCACCTGCGCCTACGGCCGGATGTGATTTTCCCCAACGATGATCCACTTGTAGGTGGTCAATTCCTCCAGCCCCATTGGCCCGCGCGCATGCAGCTTCTGTGTACTGATAGCGATCTCCGCGCCAAGCCCTAACTGTCCACCATCAGTGAAGCGGGTTGACGCATTAACATACACAGCCGCTGAGTCGACCTCATTGAGGAAACGCGCCATCGCTGCCGGGTCGGTGGTCAGGATGCCGTCAGAATGACCGGTGCTGTGGGCCTGGATGTGGGCAATAGCCGCCTCCAGATCGGGAACAATACGGATGCCCAGGATCAGGGCCAGCCATTCGGTATCCCAGTCGTCCGGCCCGGCCAGGGTTACCTGTTCCCGTCCAGCCAGTAGCGCAGCAGCCTCCGCGTCTACCCGGAACGTCACGCCATCTCTGGTCAGCCGATCCACAACCGCAGGGATGAACTGGTCGGCGATATTGCGCTGAACGAGCAGGGTATCCAGGGCGTTGCAGACGGTGGGACGCTGCACTTTGGCATTGTGAATGACGTTTATCGCGGCGGCCAGATCGGCTGTCTCGTCCACATACAGATGGCAGATGCCAATCCCGCCGGTGATCACCGGGATGGTGCTCTGCTCGCGGCAAAGCTGATGCAAATGGTTGCCGCCGCGCGGGATGATCATGTCGACATAGTCGCTCAGGCGAAGGAGTTCGGTGACATAGCGCCGGTCGGGATCGCGAATCAGCTGGACGGCATCAGCTGGTAAACCAGCCCCCGCTACAGCGTCCTGGATCACATCGACCAGCGCGGTATTGCTACGCAGCGTCTCCGAGCCGCCGCGCAGAATGACCGCGTTGCCGGTCTTAAGCGCCAGAGCAGCGACGTCCACCGTCACATTAGGGCGCGATTCGTAAATTACGCCCAGCACGCCAATGGGCACCCGGCGCTTCCTGACCTGCAGGCCATTGGGCAGGGTGTGCGCGTCGAACTCTACGCCGACCGGATCAGGTAATTCAGCCACACGGCGGACATCGGCGGTGATTCCGGCCAGCCGTCCCGCCAGATTCAGCCGGTCGATCATGGCCGGGCTGAGACCGGCTAGCTGGCCGGCAGTGACATCGGCGGCGTTGGCTGCCAGGATGGCCGCCTGATGGCTGTCAATAGCGTCAGCGATGGCCAGCAGGGCGGCATTTTTGGCGGTGGTGGGCTGGCTGCGCAGGATGCGCGCCGCGGCTCTGGCCTGTTGTCCGAGCGCCTGCATGTCGATGGTCATGGGTTGTCCTCCCGGAACAGGATGTCCAGCTGCGATGATTGCGAGCGGAATGTCACTCGATGAGGATCAGGTTGTCGCGGTGGATAGCCTCATCGCCGTAGGTGTAACCGAGGACCTGGATAATGTCCCTGGAGCGGCGACCGCACAGGCTGGCCAGTTCCTTGCTGGTGTAGTTACTCAGCCCTTTGGCCAGGGGCTTGCCAGTAGCGTCCGCGACGATTACCACGTCGCCGCGCTCAAAGTCGCCGCGCACAGTCTGGATGCCCACCGGCAGCAGGCTGGCCCGGCCTTCACTCAGGGCGCGGGCTGCGCCCGGATCGATCTGCAGGATGCCCTGGGGCCGTTCCGCCAGCAGCCAGCGCTTGCGACTCTCCAGATGTTCAGTGGCGGGGAAGAAGGTTGTGCCGAGTGGTTCACCGGCCAGCAGCCGTAGCAGGACGTCCGGCGTATGACCGTTGGCGATGATGGTTCGGGTGCCGCTGCGGGTGGCCAGCTGTGCGGCCTGAAGCTTGGTGATCATCCCGCCGGTGCCCATACCCTGCGTCTTAAGTGTGCCACCGGCCAGCCGCCAGAGGTTATCGTCGATGGTCCGCACCTCCCTGATCAGGCGGGCATCGGGGTAGAGACCGGGGTCGTGATCATAGAGACCGTCTTTGTCGGTCAGCAGGATAAGCAGATCGGCGTCCAGCAGGGCGGCAATATGGGCGGATAGATTGTCGTTGTCGCCGAACTTGATCTCCTGCACAGCCACAGTATCGTTCTCGTTGACTACCGGCACGATCCGGTAGTCGAGGAGCGTGCTGAGGGTATTGCGAGCGTTGAGGTAGCGTGTCCGGTGGCTGAAATCATCGTTGGTCAGAAGCACCTGACCGATGCGTACATCGTACAGGCCAAACATGGTGCTGTAGATGCCCATCAGGTGACTCTGGCCGATGGCCGCCAGCATCTGTTTGGCTGGCAAATGGTTGGGCAGGTTGGGATAGTTGAGCGCTTCCCGCCCGGCAGCGATGGCGCCGGAGCTGACAAAGACGATGCGATGTCCTTCCCGCCACAGCAACACCATCTGGCGGACTAGCTCCAGGATGGCCGGGCGGGAGAGTCGCCTGGATCCGCCGCTAAGGGTGCTGGTGCCGACTTTGATGATGATGGTCTGCGGGGGGCTGGGTGTCATGGGTGGGCTGTACCTGCTGGCTGGTATGTATGCGGGCGATTGATTTGAGTAGAATTTAAGTATAGCGGAATCGCGGAGTATGGTATAATACAAACGCGTACCTTGAAAAGGGGATGACAGGTTTCGACGGGGAGCGATAGTGGCCGTACTGCAAGCCGAGCGGCGCTAACTCGTAAATCTGGCGCAACCCATTAAGTGCCAACCGCACTTACGCACCCGCTATGGCTATGGCCGCTTAAGCGGTCCCTAGCATAGCTGATTACCTGATACGGTAATCCGTCCGCCCTTCCCGTCTCCGGTCGGGGAGACTGGCGGGCGTCACCAAAGCCGGAGTGCTCGCCTGTGACGCCGATACGTGGGCGCTAAGAGTTATCGGCTGGGCCTGAGGTGTACCCTGTTGGCCGGGGCTACCGACGGCGAGAACCAAAAGGCCAACTAAGCTTGTAGACGTGCGGTTTCGTCCTCTTCGGACCCGGGTTCGATTCCCGGCATCTCCACCTGAACAACCAGGCGGCCCATCATTGGAGCCGCCTGGTTTGTTCTCACGTGTCGCCACCCGGAAGCTAGAGGATCGTATCACCTTCCATCTGGCGCTCGATCCAGGCAGCGATCACCGGGTAGCGGAAGTCGCGCCCGTTGTAGGTGTTGACCGCGCCAGCGATGGACAGAATGATGATGACCAGCGGCAGTACCAGCATGGTCAGGACAAAGACCACGTAAAGCAACCCGAACAGCACCACAAACGGGATGCCGATCAGGATGATGCTGGCGACGGCGGCCAGCGTGATGGCTACGGCGAAGATCAGTGAGCCGATGGTCAGCAGGGTGATCCAGCCAATCGTGCCCATCAGCTGGGCGGCGAAAGCCTGTAGCGCATGATAGGCGACAAACCGCGAACGATCGCGGAAGCCCACATAGATCAGCAGTGGCGCAAAGATCATCGCCAACCCGGCCAGGCCGCCGGTGGCGATCCCGGCCAGCACGGTGATCAGAAAGCTGGCGTGCGCCAGCGCCGCCCACAGACGTTCATCCTCGGTCAGCGTATCAACCGGGATACTGTGCGGTTGCCAGTCGATGTCGTACAGCAGCTTCTGGGAGATTTCCTGCGCCAGTGTTGCCGAGCGCTTGCGTTTGCGGCTGGCGCTGGCCGGGAAGTCTGCCGGTTCAACGCGGATGCGAATGCTGTCGCCAGGCAGCTCAGTGGATGACATATCTGGCTGCTCCGGGAGGGTTTGACGCTCGCTCATAACTGACTCCTGAAAGTGGTTGCCGTGTCCTGTAAGTCCAGGTCTCAGTGATTCTTACGCGCCGGGCCTGAGAAGGTTGCATGCGACCTCCTGGCTCCGGCTGGGTCGGCCATGCAGCGCGGGCGGCCAGCGAGTATACTTGCCCCGTGCCAAGCGGGGAGTATCTGCCTATGCTGACTCTGATGCGTGACGACTTTCACCTGACCAAACGTGATCTGGGCTGGATCATGCTGGTGGTCGGCCTGGTGGCGGTGATCGGGCTGCTGGCGCTGGATCCGGTTGCTGACTGGCTGCACAGTCTTGGGCTGGATGTGCTGCCACCGGACCGCCAGGCCGGATTTGGGCCGATGCAGCGCCTGGCCCTGCTGGTGGGTGGTGTACTGGCTGTCGTGGGGCTGACTCTGATCCCCCTGGGCCGCGAGCCGGTGACCCTTTTGCCCCAGGAGGAGCCATCCATTGTGCGGGAGGGTGCCTCGCCGGGACGGATCACGCGGGTTTTGTTGTTGATCACTCTGGCGGTCATGCTCTTCTACTTCGGCGTTTATGTCGTCTACGCCGTCAACCTCTTTCAGTTCCCGTTCGATTACGATCAGGGCGAGGGTTTTGAACTGGTGGACACCATCCTGTTCAGCCAGTTCCGCTGGCCATACCAGGATACCGAGGTCTACCCGTTCTATTCCTCCAACTACCCGCCGCTCTTTCATGTGCTGGCGGCACCGTTCGTCTGGCTGTTCGGTCCCGCTTACTGGTACGGACGGCTGCTCGGCTTCCTGGGCACGCTGGTGACGGCAAGCGCCATTGGCTATGCGGTCTACCGTGCCGAACGCCAGAGGGTGATAGCCGTGATTGCCGGGCTGGCCTTTCTGGCATCCAATACCATCTACCATGTCGGGCCGTTGTTCCGTCAGCATCTGTTCATGGTGATGTTTGAGACTTTGGCGGTGGTGGCGCTGGCCAACGTCCATGCGCTGGAAGGTCGGGCGCGTCGTCGGCGGCTGATCATCGGCCTGCTACTGCTTCTGGCGGCAGGTTACACCAAGCAACTGGCTGTGGTAACCGTGGCGGCTGTGTTCGTGTTTCTGTTCCTGGCCAATCCGCGCCACGCTGCAGGATGGGGGCTGCTACTGGCGCTGGTGGCGGGTAGTATCTTCCTGCTGATCGACCGGGCGACGGGTGGCCAGTGGTGGCTGAACATTATCACCGCCAACGTGAACCAGTTTGTACCGGGGCAGTTCCCCGGTCTCTTCCGCCAGTGGTTCGGCTTGCATGGCGCGTTGCTGATCCTGGCCGGGTTGCTCGCCATCTATGAGCTGTATTTTGACCGGGTTAGCCTGTACACCATCTGGTTTGGCACAGCAGTCCTGAGCACCACGTCAGCAGGCAAATGGGGGGCGGGGGATAGCTACTTTGCTACGGCCATTGCTGCAACCTGCATCCTGAGTGGCATCTTTGCCGCCCGGACGCTGCGCGGTGGCTGGCACTGGCCGGATAACTACCTGGCGCGGCTGCTGAACCCGATCCGGGTGCTGTTTGCGCGCGCGCCGCTGGCACAGGCCGGGCTGCGCCTTATGATGCCCGTTTCCTACCTGTTGTACGCGGCAGCCGTGTTCCACATGCCGACGGAAGGGGCGCTGTTTGGCCCCCTCGCCAGAACACTGGGCGTTACCCCCAACACTGATTTCGCCTACTATGACTCGGCGGGGTGGACGGTGGGCTATGCTGTACTGGGCCAGATTCCGACTCCGACGGATGTTGAGAACGGCTGGCGGCTGGTTGCCATCTCCGCGGAGGGCGATCGGCCTGCGTTGAGCGAGGATGCCGCCTTCAGCTGGCTGGCCGGCAAGGATGTGGTCGGCAACCCGACACAGCTTCTTAACCTGTACAACAACGGTCTGTACGACCCTTCGGCACTGGTGACGATGATTGAGGATCAGGCGTTCAATGTGCTGATCCTGCGGGCGCTGTTCTACCCGGACCCTGTGCTGTACACGATGATGCAAGCCTACTCACCAGCCGAAGTCATCCCCATGAATGGCTTCGAGTACCGGGTCTACCATCCTGATCCGGGCTGGCCGTCACGGCGCGCCCTGCGCGACCGGCTACTGACACTCGATAATGGATCGCGGGTGGAGGCTGTCATCTCACCGCCACGGCATGGCGCTGAAACCTGGCTGGAAGAAGTACTGAGGCATGCCGGTTTCAAGATCGACAGCGCCTGGTCGGAGGGCAGGGCGCTCTTCCGGCAGGCAGAGGACGGTCTGACGGCGCGAGTCACCCTGGAACCACAGGCTGGGGAGATGGTGCGCGTCCTGGTCGAAGCAGCATCGTGAACTAATGGCAGCGCAGAAACAGGCAGGCCCCGCACCCGGCGGGGCCTGATCATAGCTGGGGAGGTAGGATTCGAACCTACGGTACACGGTTCCAAAGACCGTTGCCTTGCCGCTTGGCCACTCCCCAAAGCTGGCCAAATTGTACCACAGGGAGACTGGCCTCACCAGATCGGATCGGCCACGTGGACGCGATTAATCCATTTCTCATGGCGTAGTGGGTTTCTTTGATTTACGATTGTTGTAATGAGAAAAATTCAGTGGGGAACCGGATATGAAACATGAGCGACAGGCTGGCGGCTCTGAACCCTCAGCGGCGATGGGCGCGCTGATTGGAGTACTGGTGACAGCGCCGACGATCGCCTTACAGTATCTTGGCGCCAGCGCGTTCGGCTTGCCTTTTCCGCCGTTTGACGCTTTTGACTGGCTGGCTCGCATTTTGCCGGGGAATGTGGTCACTGCCGGGATTGATGCGCTTGTCGGCGTGATCGCCGGCCTGAACCTGGGGGAGACTTCTGCTACGGCCAAAGCCCTGGAACAAACGCTGGCAGTGGCGCTCTTTTTGGGGCTGGGTCTGGCCGCCGGGGCGCTGCTCTTTGCGTTGCAGGGCCGCCTGAAGGGCAGTCTATCCATCCGGCTGGGTCTGGCCGCCGGGATGGTTGCCGGTGCGCTGATGATCGCCCTGTATCTCGGTGTCAATCAAACAGCAACCGCTACTCTGGCGATCAGCGTGATGTGGTTGCTGGCAGTGTCTGTGGGGTGGGGCGGGGCGATCGGGCAGGTGCACGCTCGTCTGCGCCCGACACAGGCTGTGGCGGTGGAGCTACCGGTGATCAGCGCTGCGCCATCTGACCCGGCGGGGAGCGAACTCAGGCTCGGTCCACCTGTTGAGACCGGTCTGATCAACCGCCGCCAGTTTCTGCTGCGGGTGGGCGGTACTGCCGCTGTGATCACCGTGGTTGGCGCCGGGCTGGGAACGTTGTTGAAGAGCGAGCAATCAGGCCCGCAGCCAGCACAGGTGACGACAGGAGGCGACAGGCAGCCCGCCCTGCCCGCCAATCTGCCTAACGCCGGAGACCCACTGCAACCTGCCCCTGGCACACGTCCGGAGTACACCCCGCTGGATCAGCACTACCGGATTGACATCAACCTGATCCCCCCCAGTGTTAGCGCGGAGGGGTGGGTATTACCTGTGGATGGCCTGGTGGCGCAGCCCTTGAGGCTGACGCTGGACGATTTGCGCACCCGTTACCCGCTTCGGGAGCAGTATGTCACCCTGTCATGCATCTCTAACCCTGTGGGGGGTGACCTGATCGGCACCACTCTGTGGACCGGGGCCAGCCTGCAGGACATCCTGGCGGAAGCGCGTCCGTTGCCGGAGGCGGCTTACCTGAGGATCACGGCGGCGGATGGCTTCGATGAGACGGTCGCACTCGATCTGATCCGGGCTGATGCACGCATCATGCTGTGCTATGCCTGGGATAGCCAGCCACTAACTGTTGAACATGGCTTCCCGCTGCGCATCTACATTCCTGATCTTTACGGGATGAAACAGCCCAAGTGGATCACCGCAATCCAGGTGGTGGCCGATTATGAGGAAGGCTACTGGGTGCGCCGGGGCTGGGACGAGGTGGCCCGGATGCAGACGACGGCGGTGATTGATACGATCGCTGCCCGGGCCCTGATCGAGGAAGGCGGCCGTCTGCTGGTGCCTGTTGGCGGGATCGCTCACGCCGGCGCGCGCGGTATCTCCCGCGTGGAGGTGCGGGTGGATGATGGCCCCTGGGAGGAGGCCCGGGTGCGGGCGCCGCTGTCCGAGACCACATGGGTGATCTGGCGTTATGACTGGCCGTTTCAGGAGGGGCAACATATTTTTGCGGTGCGGGCCTATGATGGTGATGGCGTGATGCAGGAGTCAGAGCCACGCGGCCCCCGTCCAAGCGGTGCGACCGGCATTCACAGCCGATCGGCGACGCTGGAGTAGCCCGCTGACGGAAAGTAGTACCCGCAGGCATTCTTATTGCATGCAGATCGTTACTACGGAAGGGGTGTAGAGATGCCAGCAGTTGGTGAAAAAGCGCCTGACTTTGCGCTGAAGAATCAGGATGGGAAGGTCGTCCGGTTGAGCGATTACCGGGGCAAGAAGGTGATTCTCTTTGCTTATCCCAAAGCCGGTACCAGCGGATGTACCACCCAGGCCTGCGGTCTGCGCGACAACTTCCCGCGCTTTGAGGGCGTCAATGCAACCGTCTTGGGCATCAGCCCGGACGAGCCCGCAGCGCTGCGCAAGTGGAAAGAAGCGGAGAATCTGCCGTATGATCTGGTGTCTGATCCCGACCATCAGGTGCTGGAGGCCTGGGGCGCCTGGGGCGAGAAGTCAATGTATGGCAAGAAGTACATGGGAGTGATTCGCTCCCACTGGGTGATCGATGAGACGGGAACCATCGTTGACGCTCAGATCAACGTCAGCCCGGAGAAGAGCGTCGAGCGAGCGGTCAAATTTCTGATCGGAGCATAGAGCGGTCTGTGCCCGGCAGCAGCGACGCAAATCGGGGTGCATTCCAGATTGGGGGCAGGGTCAAGCCGCGGCAGTCCAGAGGTCATCGAAGTCGTGGCTCAAGACTGCAGAACGCAGGACAAGCATCCGCTCCACACCTGGGCGGGACCAGTGCATTCCGG
>JABLXG010000033.1 GCA_013178165.1 Anaerolineae bacterium | reverse complement strand
ATACCCAGAACGTCTACTTGACCCTTTTCGCTCCCCAACACTCCCAGAAAGGAGAGGACAGCCCGGTAACATTATCAAATGAACGAACCGTCTCCGCTCGGTAACATTATCTTTTGATTTGACAGGTGCTCGATTTCTGCCCCCTACGCCGTCCAGCGACGCACAAATTCCGTCAGCAGGCGCACGCCATAGCCCGTCGCCCCCTCAGGGATGTATGGGTTATCCTTGGCGTTGGCGGCCAGCCCGGCCATGTCGATGTGTGCCCAGGCCGGATAGCTGACGAAATGCTTGAGAAAGGTCGCGGAAGCGCCTACCCCGCTGGTGCGTCCGCCCGTGTTTTGAATATCCGCCACTTTGGACTCAATCGCTTTCTCGTACTCAGGATAGAGCGGTAACGGCCACAGCTTCTCATTGGTGGCCTCGGCTGCCGCCAGCAATACATCACGCAGTGCGTCGCTGGTGCTGAAAAGCCCGGCAGCCACCGCCCCCAGCGCCACCACACAGGCCCCGGTCAGGGTGGCGATATCCACAACCGCTGAAGGCTTGAAGCGGGCAGCAAACACCAGCGCATCGGCCAGCAACATGCGCCCTTCCGCGTCAGTGTTGCTGATCTCGATCGTCACCCCGTTGCTGGCCCGGATCACCTCCTGTGGCCGGTAAGCGTGTCCGCTGATCATGTTGTCGGCGGCAGGAACCAGCCCGACCACGTGCAGCGGCACTTTGAGCGCCCCGATGGCCCGTAACGCCCCGATCACGGCGGCCCCGCCGGCCATATCCGTTTTCATGGTAGCCATGCTCTCCGTGGGCTTCAGGTTGTAGCCGCCGGTGTCGAACGTGATGCCTTTGCCCACCAGAACAATAGACGGCAGCTCACCTGCCCGTGTAGCATTGTGCTCCAAGATAATGAAGCGCGGCGGTGTTTCTGACCCCTGGGCCACCGCCAGCAGCGCGTTCATCCCCAGCGCCTGCATCTGCCCGCGTTCCAGCACCTGCACCCTCAGGCCGACAGCATCCGCAGCCGCAGTCGCCGCCTCAGCCAGGTAAGACGGTGTGCAGATGTTGGGCGGCAGGTTCACCAGATCGCGGGCCAGCGTTACCCCGGCTACCACCGCCTCAGCCTGTTCAACGGCCTGCTGCACTGCCGCCGCTTCCCCCTCTCCTGCCAGCAGTTCGAGCGCCTCAACCTCCGGAAGACTCTCACCCTGACGAGGAGCCTGATAGCGGTACAACGCCAGCCGCGTGCCTTCCACCACCGCATAGGCCGCTGCCGCTGCGGAAAGTCCCTCTTGCCCCGCGCCATGCAGGATGGTCGCCAGCCGTTTGACCTTGAGATCGCGGGCCTTCAGGGCAGCATGTGCAGCGGCATGGCGTACAGCTTCAACGTTCAATTCGGACTGCTTGCCCAGTCCCACCAGCATCACCCGGCGGGCGGGCAAAGCCCCCCGCGGGTAGAGTACCACTACCTGCCCGCTGGCTCCGGTAAAATCGCCAGCACCGAGCAAATCACTCACTGCACCGTTCAGCGCCTCATCAACCAGACGTGCAGCCCCCTCCGGGGCGGTTACGCCCTCAAACAGGCTAATCACCACCGCCTCAGCATCGGATTCCTGGATCGCCCCGGTCAGCACCCGAATATCCATGGCAAACCTCTCGATCTTGCAAGTATGCGCAGTGGCGGATAGGCTACCGCGCTTCAGCCAGACGTTGCCAAGTGTCACGCAAAACGGAGCTATTTTCAAGGCATCGGCGTGCCCGGACCCCCGTTCACTTGACGACGATTATCCGGCGGCAACCGCACCAGCCAGCGCCCCTGCCTCGTCTGGCCTGCACACAACACGCCGTTGCAGTACAATGACAGGTGTTACGACCGGCGGCCAGAACAGCAAGAAAACGCTCATGCTTCCTGAAAGACGTTACCGGACTGCTATCGTTGCCCTGCGCCACGGCAACTGGGAGGACGCCGCCCACCATCTGTTGACCATTGCGGCGGAGTATCCCTCCTATCGCGATGTGGAACAGGTGCTCACCCGGCTGGAGAGAACCCGGCCAGCCGCCTACTGGCGCGCCGTCGTCGAAGTCGCTCTGGCCCGCAACGCCTGGGATCGCGCCGCCAGGGCGCTGGAGCGCCTCAGCGATCTTAACCCGGCTCCGGCGGACCTGGAGGTGCTGCGCAGCCGCCTTGAGGCGCAGATGACCGCACTTACCACTCCCGCCGTGACTCCACAGCCGGCCCCACCGGTCAGCACGGAAGCGCCGCCAGCCCTCGCGGCAACGCCAGCAACTACCTTAACGATCCTTGCTCCGCCGTCTTCATCCACCGCAACGCCTGCGCCTGCCGCCATGTCCTCCACCGCCGTTATCACGCCGGCGGAACAGGCGGCGCCGGTAGGCCAGGGCGATTCCAGGAGCGTCTCCCCGGCGTTTCGCAATCCCTTGTATGACTTTGTCGCCGATCCGCTGCCCATCCCCGACGAGGATGCCCGTCCTGCTGCCGCTCCGGCCACATCCCCACCAGTGTCATCGAGCGATCAGAATTCCCAGCCGGACAAAGGCGCCATCGCCGCGAGTGGAGATGCTACACTGCCCGCAGGTGCTCAGCCGCCTTCCACCGCGGACAACCCTGCCCCGCCCGCGGAAAGCTGATCTGGCGAGCAGGCCATCACCCCGGTGAAGCCGCCAGCACAGGCAGCCAGAAACCCGTCTCCCTGAATCCCCAGCGAGCGTATAGCTGCCGGGATGCCTGGTTGCTGCGCTGGGTATTAACCGTTGTCAGGGGCAACCCTGCCGCCCTCAGAACCGGAACTGCCTCATGCAGCAGGGCAGTGGCGACTCCGCAACGCTGAAAAACGGGGGCAGTGGCCAGCCGTGCCAGATGAGCTTCGCCGTCTATGGCGGTGACCAGGGCGTAACCGGCCGGTCTCCCGGCTACCTCGGCCAGCAGAAAGACTGCCGCCTGCCTGCTGGCCACCTGCAAGTCGCCAGTGTCTAATCGCCAGCAGGGCGCAAATGTAGCCCGGTCGACGGCCTTCACCATCCCCAGCAATCCATCATTGACCGGGATCATGCACAGCGCGTCCGGTCGTGGAGCCTGAGGAGGTAACGGCGCATCCGGCGCACGCTCCAGCAGAATGACATCCTCAACCCGGCGAAAGCCGGCCTCCAGCAGGGGATAATGCGCCCACTCCGCCAGAACAATAACGTAGACCTCGCGGACACCCTCAGCCCGCAAATGTGAAGCCAGACATGACCAGAGCTGGCGGGTCGCCCGGCCCAGGCTGATGCCCCTGCCCACTGCCAGCACGCGCAGCCAGCACACCCCTTCTTCCGGAACGCTGGTTGCCATGACAGCGACCGCCTCTCTGCCGTCATATCCAGCGCAGACAGTGATGGCAGGATCGGCCAGCCATTCCTCCGGCGTCCGCCAGTCAAGGTGCGTCATGACAAATTGCGTATCCGCCAATAGCGGTAACACGCTGTGCCTGGCATCTACGGATACCAGACGCGGTACGATAGACCTGCTGAACAACATTGGCAACAGCAACCTATGGTTCCAGAGTTGCCAGGGCTTCGGCAGCCGGAACAAAGTTCGGGTTGATCAGGAGCGCCTGGCGCAAATTGAGAATAGCACGCTCAGTCTCGCCGAGCGCGGCTCTGGCCAGCCCGGCATAGTAATACGTTTCCTCAATGGCATGTTCGCCTTCCGGCGTGGTTGCCAGGTTGAAGCGCACCAGGTCAAGCATATCATAGTAGCGTCCTGCCCTGTAGTAGGCTTCAAATGGGCCGAACTGATACCACAGCATCCGCCAGGGCAATCCCTGGCCCGTCGTCCGCGCCCGGTCGAAGGCCAGCGCAGCCTGTTCGTATTGCCCCAGTAGAACATAGCTTGTTCCCAGGTTGAACCAGGCAAACGGATCATCGCTGCTGGCGGCGGCCTCCTGCCGGGCAACAGCCAGCGCACGCTCGAAATTCGACTGTACATCGGCGTCATCGCCAAGCAGCGCCAGCACCGCAGCTTCCTCTTCCGGCGGGTAGAGCACAATGTACACCCGGTTGAAATGCCGCCAGTAGCGGTCGAAATCATCCTGCCGGTAGATTGTATCCGGCCCCAGGTAGGAATCCTGGCTGAGAATCGTCCCGGCGAGATCGTCGTAGCCCGCCACAAGGAGATAGTGCCCCATCCAGTCCTCATCGCCCGGCTCAAAACCTGCCGCCACCACAACCGGGTAACCTGCGTTGACCAGCTGCCGCAGCCGATCCAGGTCCCCGGCATAGCGCACCAGCGCTCGAACAGGCGTGAACTGGTTGACAAACGCGGCCATCTGGTCCGCGCTGACATTCTTATCTTCAGGGTCAGGTTTGAGCCACCGGGCAGCCACGATCTGATCGTTGGCCCAGCCGTAGTAGCTCAGGGCCATCGTCAGCGTTGCCGGACCGCAATTGTTCCAGCCCTGATACTCGTGACGGAAACCAGTCAGGTGGGCCGTCAGCGGCAACCTTTCCCCGCCCTGGGCAGCGACAGGTATGGCCAGGCTCATCAGCAGTATCACCAGCAAGCCCCGCGTGACCCGGCCAGATATCCCTTTCATCGGTCAACAATGCCTTTCCCCCGGTGAGCTTCGTTTCAGCAACGTTTGCACAGCGGTTCACCGGTTGCGCTGTAAGGCCATTCTGCAGACAAACTGCGCTAAAATCAACCCAAACGCTGATCTTGCGGTTCTCCAGAGCACCCGGACAGGGGGAGACAGGTATGCGCCAGCACGTCGATCTGCTGATCACCCATGCGCGACAGTTGTGCACCATCCCGCCCCATAACAACGGCCCACAGCGCGGGCATGCCCTGGGTGATCTGGGGCTGATCGAAGATGGCGCTCTGGCCATCCAAGATGGCCTTGTGCAGGCCGTTGGCCTGACCGAATCGATCACCGCCACCTATAGCGCCGACGACGTCATCGATGCTGGCGGGCGGCTGGTAACGCCCGGCCTGGTTGATCCGCACACCCATCTGGTCTGGGCCGGGGACCGGGCTGAGGAGTTCGAACGGCGTATCAGGGGCGCGACGTACCAGCAGATCATGGCGGAGGGAGGCGGGATCAACCGGACGGTCCAGGCTACCCGTCAGGCTAGCCTGGATGAACTGGTGACTACCGGCCTGCAACGCCTTGATCTGGCCCTCCAACACGGCACAACCACTGTAGAGATCAAGACGGGCTATGGTCTGAGCACCGCTGAGGAGATCAAGATGCTCAGTGCCATCGCCCTGCTGGACGCGGAACATCCGATCCGCGTCATCCCGACTTTTCTGGGCGCGCACGCAGTGCCGCCGGAATACACCGGCCAGTCTGACGCCTACGTTGACCTGGTAATAAAGGAAATGTTGCCGGCTGTTGCCGCCTGGAAGGCAGAGCACTGGCCGGGCGTGATGTTCTGCGATGTCTTCTGCGAGGAAGGCGCTTTCACGCTTGAGCAAACGCGCTGCATTCTGGAAGCCGCTCTCAAAGCCGGTTTGAAGCTGAAGATCCATGTCGATGAGTTCGTGGCGCTGGGCGGGACGCGCCTCGGTGTTGAGCTGGGGGTAACCTCCCTCGATCATCTTGACGTCACTCCCGATGAGGAGATCGCGCTACTCGGTGCCAGCCAGACCGTCGCCGTTGCCCTGCCCACCACGCCTTTCGGGCTGGGCAGCAGTCACTACCCGCCAGTGAAAAAGCTGCTCGACGCGGGTGCGATCCTCGCCCTGGCGACCGACTGTAATCCCGGTCCGGCCTGGACGGAGAACCTGCAGTTTGTCCTGGCGCTGGCTACCCGCTATCAGCGCCTGACCCAGGCCCAGGCGCTCGTGGCCTGCACGCTCAATGCGGCGTGGGCGCTGGCGCTGGGCGACCAGCTCGGGAGTCTGGAATCGGGCCGCGCCGCCGATGTGGTAATCTGGCGCACCGGCGACTACCGCGAACTGGGCTACCACTTTGGCGTCAACCTAGTCGAGCAGGTGATCGTCGCTGGACGGCCTGTCTACACCGCGCCGCGCTGAGCGACTCTACGGAAAGGGCTAGATACCTTGCAGATTGACCAGAGCCAGATCATCCTCACTGGCGCTGCCTCCGGCATAGGCCGCGCCTTGCTGGGTTTGCTGGTAGATCACCCCTGCCGGGTTATCGCCGTCGATATCCAGCCTGACCGTCTGGAGGACGCCATCCGGGCAGCAGGCGGCCAGGCAGAAGTGATCCCGTACGTCGGTGACATGGGAAACGCGCAGGATATCGATGCGCTCTTTGACCTGGCCCTGTCAGCGCTGGGGGGCATTGATCTCCTGATCGCCTGTGCAGGCTTCGCCTACTATGAAAAGCTGGAACAGGCGGAATGGGATCGGCTGGCGCGCATCTTTGAAGTCAATACCCTGGGGCCGATCTATGCCGCTGTCCGCATGAGGGAGATTAACCGCGACCGTCCGTATAAAGTCGTCATGGTGGCCTCAGCAATGGCTCGCCTGGCTATACCGGGATATGCCATCTACAGCGCCACCAAAGCAGCGCTGGATCGCTTCGCCGAAGGCTACCGGCTGGAACTGGACGATCCGGCGCGGTTGCTGCTGGTGTATCCGATTGGCACCCGAACTGGCTTTTTCCACCGTTCAGCCCGCGGCAAAGACGCGCCCTACCCCTGGCCTACCCAGAACGCCGAACACGTCGCCCGGTGCATCCTGCGCGGGATCGAGCGCGATCAACAGGCTGTACACCCATCCCGTCTGTTTATGGCACTGCTGCTGGCGGACCGCCTGTTTCCATTGACCCGGCGCCTGGAGCAGGCGATTGAATTGCGCCGCTTCCGCCGCTGGCTGCACCAGATGTAACATCCGGCTACCAGGTAGCATCCAACTTTACAGGATACCTGTTTTATCTCACTACACGAAAGACTGATATATGCTGGCTCGTCTGCGCCGATTCATTCACCGTCACCCTAATCTGGCCTTCCTGCTGGCCCTGCTGATCCTGTTCGGCCTGGCCCAGCTTGTCCTGGGCACACGCCCTTCGCCCATTGAGACTATCGATGCTCTGGAGGCACGAATTTCCGCCGGTCAGCCGGTGATCGTGGAACTCTATTCCAATCTTTGAACGCAGTGCCTGATCGCCAAGCCTATCGTGGATGGGCTAGAAGCCGACCTGCGCGGAAAAGTGGAAGTGTTGCGGCTGGATATTCTGAATGGGCCGGGGCGTGAGCTTGCCCGGCGCTATGGTGTGCGTGCTGTGCCGGTCTTTTTGCTGTTCGATGGACAGGGTAATCTGATCCAACAGCACAGCGGCATTCCTAACCGGGACGCATTGCGCGAGGCCGCGCTTGCCCTCTCCAACCGCGGCTGAGTACAGCGATCGGCAAACGCAGCGTCACGGGTTATGTGCTGCTATGTTCCTCACCCTCGATGCTGTTGATAGTTCGCAACTGATCCCGCAGGGCATTGATCGGGGTCAGGTCGTCGCTGCCAGCCCGGCGATAATACCAGTGCTCCCAGCCATTGCACGGGCCGCCTGCCAGATGCCGCGCAACCTGGTGGATCGAACCAGTCAACTCGCCGCAGCGAACATGGCCGCTGGCCAGCACCAGCGCCGCCCGGTCAGCCCGGCCATCGAAGTAGAGTTCCTGCCCCGGGGTGAGCAGGCCATGCTCCAGAAGGGCGCCGAATGGCACGCGCGGTAAAGCACGCCGTTCCCGGGAGGCCAGGATACCTTCCAAATCCCGCACTGCCTCGACGGCCGCGATCCGTTCCCGTGCCAGCCGTACATAATCCGGATCGCGCTCAATCCCGATCCAGTGGCGGCCCAGCCGCTTGGCGACTGCGCCAGTTGTCCCCGTACCAAAAAACGGATCCAGCACCACATCGCCGGGATTCGAACTGGCCAGGATCACCCGGTAGAGCAGCGCTTCAGGCTTCTGTGTAGCATGAGCTTTTCTGCCGTCCACCTTCAGGCGTTCTTTGCCGCTGCAGATGGGCAGCGCCCAGTCGCTGCGCATTTGCAGGTCGCCATTAAGCGCTTTCATCGCCCGGTAATTGAACGTATAACGCGCGCCTTTATGCTTCTGCACCCACAACAGGGTTTCGTGAGCATTGGCAAAGCGCACTCCCCGGAACTGAGGCATGGGGTTGGTCTTCAGCCAGACAATGTCATTCAGGATCCAGAAGCCCAGATCAAGGAGGATCGTGCCAATCCGGTAGATGTTGTGATAACTGCCGATCACCCACAGCGTACCGGTATCCTTGAGCACACGCCGGCAGGCTGTCAACCAGTCGTGGGTAAAAGCGTCATACGCTGCAAAGCTCTCAAAGCGATCCCAGTCATCGTCTACGGCGTCAACCTGTGTCAGGTTGGGACGCCACAGCGCCCGCTGGAGCTGCAGGTTGTACGGCGGATCGGCGAAGATCAGGTCAACCGACCGCTCCGGGAGCCTGTTAAGCACCTCGATGCAGTCCCCTTCAAGCACCTGGTCAAGTGGCAGGCCAGCGTCACCCATGCAGTCGGCTATTCTCCTTGCTCCTGTATTGCCAAGCCCCACGCGGACTATCCGGCGATCATCTACCTCAGCCGCTGACCAACGGCGGCGTGGGCGAAGGGGTGAAGCTCGGCGTTGGTGTGGCAGGAGTGGCCAGGTCTGGCGTATTGCTTGGTGCCGGTGTCGGCAGCGGTGTATTAGATGGCAATGGTGTCAGCGTTGGCAGAGGCGTGCTGGTGATCGAGGGGGTCGGTGTTGGGTTGACGGGCTGCAACAGACTCTCGTGCATATAGCCTAGAGTCGTAAAAAACTGGCTGTCATCCAGATCGACAATGAACCAGTCACTGGCCATGTAGTCGCGCTCCAGCACACAGATGACCTCTCCTTCGCGCCGGGTGCCGGCCACAGCGCAGCGCGTGCTGGCGCATTCGCGTACGATTGCCTCCGGCACAACCACCCGGAACTCCTGGCAGGGTGGTACTGGCGTTCGCGTAGGAACCGGCGTGAAGCGCGGTAAATCCGTTGGCAGCAATCCGGTTGCCACCGGCGTTTGTGCGGCAGGTGTAAGCGGAGTCACCGCCGCAAAAGTGCCGCGCATGTAGTTGCGCACGCCAATCCAGATGAAATATCCCCCAAAGACCAGCGCCGCCCCGACCAGGATCACCAGCCATGCCGGCGGGCCGCTCTGCCCGGAAGATCGATATCCCATGATCACTCACCGGTAAAACCTGCCACCATCTGGATGAAAGTCTATCAGCGCCAGAAACAGAAACCTGTATCTGCTCGCTGCGATCTCCACTTTCCCCGGACACAGCCTGCACCAATCAGCCAGGTACCCATGCCCCCGGACACAGGCTGATTCTAACATGGATGAGTCACCCATGACAGATAAGAGAAAAACTGAAACGAACCCCCAAATGAAGAATCAAACCAAATCAGCCAGCCACCGGGTAGTAAATTATTCCTAAAAACAATGCCTCACTGTTGACGTTCCGGGGGAGTTGTGTTAACTTACGAGTAGCCTGGTAACGGGTTATCCGATCTAATCATCTTCAGGAGGTATTTTCCCATGTTGTACCTGCCACGTGAAGAAGGTCAGGGTCTCGTCGAGTACGCACTCATTCTCGTCCTGGTCGCCATCGTCGTCATCGTCATCCTGGCCCTGCTCGGCCCGGCCATCGGCAACATCTTCTCCAACATCGTCGCCGCTCTGTAATTCCTGCCCACGCTGGAGGCACCCTTTATGGGTTGCTTCCTTAGTGAAGTCAGCTACCTGGAGGCCCACCCGCATTGGGGTGGGCCTTCTGCTTGTCCGGTTGCACTTTCGGGCGGGGATCAAAGGCTCTGAACTTAAGGCCAGGAAACCCAGAGCTTGCTACAATATTCGGCTATGCATTTGTTCAAGTGTAACAACCAGTTTGTAGCACAACACCAGAGGCGCCAACGCTTTTCGCCCTGCAGGAGGTGAGCACTTCAATGAGTATTAGCCAGCTAGCCCGATCCATTGCGCCATCGCCAACCCTTGCTCTGAACGAAGAGGCGCGGCTCCTGCGCCAGCGGGGTGAGCCGGTCATCAACCTGGGCATTGGCGAGCCAAAGAACAAGGCCCCTATCACGGCGATTCTGTCTTCAGCAGCCCAGCTCAAGAGCGGCGAGATCAAGTACGCACCGACTGATGGCACTCCTTCCCTCAAAAAAGCCATCATCCGCTACACCGAGGAAAACTACAACCGTCTGGTCGCCCCGGAGAACGTGATTGTCTCCACCGGCGCCAAGCACGCCATCTATAACGTGATGTTGTCCATCCTCAACCCACAGGACGAGGTGATCATCCTTGCCCCCTACTGGGTGAGTTACCCCGAAATCGTCAAGATGTGCTACGGTGTGCCGGTCATCGTCACACCGGAAGACGGCACTTTCCACCCGCGGATGGCCGATATTGAGCGCGCCGTCAGCCCCTACACCAAAGCCATCATTGTCAACAGCCCCAACAACCCGTCGGGCCTGGTTTTCTCGTCGGAGTTCATGGCGGAAATCGTGGACTTCTGCGAACGCCGCGATATTTACCTGCTCTCCGATGACATCTACCACAAGCTGGTCTTTGATGGTCGGCAGGCGCCGCCGATCTATCAGTTCACCCAGCGCGATGTCGACTCCTCCAAGATTATCGTCATCAACGGCGTATCCAAACTCTATGGGCTAACCGGGCTGCGCATCGGCTGGACAATCGCCAATCGCACGCTGGTTGAAGTGATGACCAACATCCAGGCCCAAACAACCTCCTGTCCGCCGATCATCTCCCAGGCGGCAGCGGAAGGCGCCCTGACCGGCATCCAGAGCGTGGTTGAAAGCCTGCGCCTGACCATCCAGAACAACCGCGATGTGATCATGCAGGAGTTGCGGATGTTCACCGGCGTTCGGACAGTCCCCCCGCAGGGCACGTTCTATTGCCTGCCGGACTTCCGGGCCTACAGCAACAACTCACTGGAGCTGGCGCAATTCCTGCTAAAGAAGGCCCTGGTGGTAACGGTGCCGGGCAGTACCTTCGGCATGGAAGGCTACCTGCGACTGAGCTTCTCCGGGTCGGTCAAGGACCTGACGGAGGGGATCGCGCGTATGCGCTGGGCGCTCGATCCAAACGCGCCCAACGAGATTTATATCGGGGACCGCAAGATGGTCCGTGACTGGATGTAGGGGACTGCCGAGATGAACAACCTGCTGAACATCAAGACCCCGGCGCAGGACGAGGCTGGCGTACTGAAGGGCGATTACGGGCTGGTCAACCATGGCCTGGGCAACCTGAATACGGTGTACTGGAATCTGCCGGCGGAAGCCCTCTACGAAGAGGCAATCTTCCGGCGGGAAGCGCGTATCGCCCGCACCGGCCCGCTGGTGGTGAATTCCGGCAAGCATACCGCCCGTGCTGCCCAGGACAAGTACATCGTCCGCGAACCCAGCACGGAGGAACACATCTGGTGGGGTGAGTACAACCGCCCGATGAACCCGGACAAATTCAATGAACTGTTTAGCCGCCTGCAGGGTTACCTGCAGGGCCGGGATGTCTTCGTGCAGGATTGTTACGCGGGTGCCGATCCGGCTCATCGCCTGCCCATCCGCGTTATTTCAGAACTGGCCTGGCATTCCCTCTTTGTGCGCAATATGTTCATTCTTCCCCGCAACCGTGAGGAATACCGGCAACACATTCCGGAATTCACCGTAATCGTTGTACCCTCCTTCAAAGCCTTTGAGTCGATCGATAGTACGCGCACCAGCACCTTCATCGCCATCAACTTTGCCCAGCAACTTTGCATCATCGGCGATTCGGGTTACGGCGGCGAGATTAAGAAGGCGATCTTCACCGTCATGAACTACCTCCTGCCACTGGACGGCGTGATGACCATGCATTGCTCAGCCAACCAGGGCGCATCAAAGGATGATGTTGCGCTGTTCTTTGGTCTGTCTGGCACCGGCAAGACCACCCTCTCTGCCGACCCCCACCGCGGCCTGATCGGCGATGATGAGCACGGCTGGAACGACGAGGGCATCTTTAACTTCGAAAATGGCTGCTATGCCAAGGTGATCCAGCTTTCGGCTACCGCCGAACCGCAGATTTACAGCGCGATTCATCGTTTTGGCGCAGTGCTGGAAAACGTGGTCTACGATCCGGTGACCCGCATCATCGACCTCAACGATGACACCATCACGGAGAACACCCGTGCTTCCTACCCCCTGGACTACATCAGCAACGCCATTCCGGAAAAGCGCGGCGGCCACCCCAGAAACATCATCCTGCTGACCTGCGACGCGCAGGGCGTGATGCCCCCCATCGCCCGCCTGACCACGGAACAGGCGCTTTACCACTTCATCTCCGGTTACACCTCCAAGATCGCCGGCACAGAAGTCGGCCTTGGAGCAGAGCCGGAGATCACTTTTAGCGCGTGCTTCGGCGCGCCGTTCATGGTGCACCACCCCATGTTCTACGCCGATCTGCTCAGGCGCAAGATTGAGCGCTACGGTGTGAACTGCTGGCTGATCAACACTGGCTGGGTCGGCGGACCGTATGGCGTCGGCAAACGGATCAGCATCCACCACACCCGCGCGCTGTTAAGCGCCGCGCTGAATGGCGATCTACTCGCTGTCGAGTACTACACTGATCCTGTCTTTGGCTTCCAGGTTCCCAGGCAATGCCCCGGCGTGCCGGAAAACGCGCTCTACCCCGCCAGAGCCTGGTCGAACCAGCAGGATTACGATCAGCGGTACCGTCAGCTTGCCGCCCGGTATGTAGAAAACTTCAAGAAGTTCCTGCCCCGCGTCCCGCCGGAAGTCGTCGCTGCTGGCCCCAGGCTGTAGGCATCAGCACACGTCACACATCTGACAGAACAACTACCGCCCGCGCCTCGCCATGAACCTGGCGTGGGCGGTTCTTTCCTGTGTGGAGCGCGGCTGCTCCACCTGCAAGGCGCTGCACCAAAGTCATCTGCCGGATGGCGCACCCGATGATTCCACGAAAAACAGCCTTGACAGCCCTGATCCTGCCTAGTAAGGTGATACCGTGTGAGCTTAACCGTATCGACCGACAGGAACAAACCATGAGCCGCGTCATCCATACCGACAGCACCGGTAAAGAGCGTAACCGTCTGATGCGCTCCTGCGCCGAGTTACTGCGCCACCTGAGCGCCAAGCAGAGCATCGACGCTGAAGCCAAGGACATGATGGCCTGCCTGATCCTCAGCCTGCGCGAGATTGACCGGGGCATCGACGAATCGGCTGCCGTCTGGGAAAAACGCGATTACTGGCTGAAAGCAGAACAACTCCGCCAGCGCTGGGGCTGGGTCTCTTACACCGCTGACCAGCTTGAAGCGCTGATCCGCCAGGAAGCCTGGCATCGCCTGCCGGAACTGATGGTCAGGCTTCTGCCCCACTTTGCTGAGATCAAGATCACCCGCTTCACCCGCGAATCTGACCTGTGGGATGGCTGCTACGAACGCCTGCTCAGTACACTGCAATGAGCGGTCAGCGCAGGTTGGTGCTGAGCCAGCCGTCCAGGGCCGCGTAATTGGGAATGGCGTAGCCCTCCGGTGAACGCTGGATCAGGTCCCGGTCGATCACCAGGCGGTCAATCGAACCGACTGCGCCATCCAGCACCAGCGTTGGCGCCAGCGCCAGCAAATCCAGGGGGGTCAGGTCGGTGTCGACCGATTGAAAGAAGGCGGCAGCAGCAGCCGGCAAACGTGGCCAGTTTCCCGGCCTGACTACCGCCTGAGCCAGCGCCACCATCAGCTGCTGCTGGCGGGCAGCGCGGCGGTAATCATCATCGGCGTGGCGGGTCCGGGCGTAAGCCAGGGCCTGCCAGCCGTCCATATGCTGCCAGCCGGGTTCAAATTGAACGGTCGTTGTGCCGAAATCGTCGGTGGGATAGGCGTAATCAATCAGCAGAGAGGGCACTTCAACATCGATCCCGCCCAGCGCATCAACCAGAGCAATGAACCCGTCGAAGTTAACGCGCAGGTAGCGATCGACCGGGATGTGAAAACTCTGGGCCACCGCCTGGGCAGCCAGCCGCGCGCCACTACCTGGCTGATCCTGCTCACCAAGGACGTTGACTGTATTGATCCGCTGCAAACCGTAGCCCGGCGTTTCGATGAACAGATCGCGCGGGATGGACAGCAGACTGACATCAAGCCGCGCTGGCTGTACGCCCATCACCATGACGCTGTCCGTGCGGGTGACAAACCCCTCCCCGGCGCGCGCGTCCAGACCCAGCACCAGCACGTTCAGCGCAGGCGGTGGAAACAACAGATACAGCAAGATGTAGAGACCGGACAGAAAGACTGGCAGCAGCGCCATAAACACACCGCCCAGCAATAACCACAGGCATCCTCGCCTTGCCGCTGGACGCGGATGCGCAGCAGCGCTTGGCTCGGCCTCCAGAGCCGGATTGGGACGGGTGTCCTCATTGACAGTCGTTGGCATACTCATGTTACCTTCCTTAAAACCTGCTCTATTGTCCACGTTTCCGACAAAGTGACCAGCCCACTTTTTCGCCCGCAACGCCCGGGTTCATGGCGCCACGACGGCGGGGCGCGCACCATCCTTGACGAACGCCAGCCTATCCACTACAATCGCCCCGTGCCCACAAGGGATATCAGCCATGTTTGAGAACCTGACTGAGAAACTTCAGGACATCTTCGATCAACTGGGGCGGCAGGGCAGGCTCAGCGAGGATGATGTCGACAAGGCCATGCGTGAAGTTCGCCTGGCCCTGCTGGAAGCCGATGTCAACCTCAAGGTCGCCAAGGATTTCATCAAGCGCGTCAAAGAACGCGCTGTTGGCGCTGAGGTCACCCGCAACCTGAACCCCGCCCAGCAGGTGATCAAGATTGTTCATGAAGAGCTGATCGATACCCTCGGCGAAGCTGGCCGCCTGAATCTCAGCGGCCCTTCCCCGCGGGTGATCATGCTGGTCGGGTTACAGGGTTCCGGCAAAACCACCACTGGCGCCAAGCTAGCCCTCATGCTTCGGCGCGAGGGGAAGCGTCCCTTTCTGATCGCCGCTGACACCTACCGTCCGGCAGCGGTTGACCAGCTGGTGACACTGGCCAAACAGATCGATATCCCGTACTGGGAAGAAGGCATCACAGTCTCGCCGCCAGAGATCGTCCGCCATGGCCTGCAAAAGGCACGGGAGGCCAACGCTACAGTCGTCATCGTGGACACCGCAGGCCGCCTGCAAATCGATGAGGAGATGATGGCCGAACTGGAGGCGATCAAAGCCCTCAGCAACCCGGCGGAAATCCTGCTGGTGGCGGATGCCATGACCGGCCAGGAAGCGGTGCGCATCGCCGAAGGCTTTAACAACCGGCTGAACATCACCGGCCTGATCCTGACCAAAGTCGATGGCGATGCACGCGGTGGCGCAGCCATTTCTATGCGCGCTGTTACCGGCGTGCCGATCAAGTTCCTGGCCACTGGCGAAAAACTGGATGCCCTGGAGGTCTTCTACCCGGATCGTCTGGCCTCGCGTATCCTGGGCATGGGCGATGTGCTCAGCCTGATCGAGAAAGCGGAGGCCGCTTTTGACCAGCGCGAAGCTGAACGCCTGCAACGCAAGATGCTTCGCAATGAGTTCACGCTGGAAGACTTCCTGCAACAGATGCAGCAGGTCAAGCGGATCGGCCCCCTCGGCCAGATTCTGGATATGTTGCCGGGCATGAGTCGGCTGACCAAAGATCTGGACATGTCCAAGGCGGATCAGGAATTCCGCAAGATCGAGGCGATCATCCGCTCAATGACCCCTCAGGAGCGCCGCAATCCACGGGTGCTCAACGCCAGCCGCAAGCGGCGTATCGCCGCTGGCAGCGGGACGCAAGTCCAGGACATTAACGCGCTGCTCAAACAATTTCGTCAGATGCAGCGCCTGATGCAGCAAATCGGTAAAGGACGGCTGCCGCGGTTCCCCGGTCTGTTGAACTGAGGGCAGTCGCTTATCCAAGGAGCAAGTCACACAACTATGGTTCGCATTCGTCTACGCCGTGTAGGTTCCAAAGGCCAGCCCAGCTACCGCATCGTGGTCGCCGATTCGCGCAGCCCGCGTGATGGGCGCAACATCGAAGTCATCGGCTTCTACAATCCGCGTACCGAGCCAGCAACGATGGAAATCAAGGAAGATCGCGCCCTCTACTGGCTCAACACGGGCGCGCAGCCCAGCGACACGGTAGCTTACATCCTGAAAACCCTCGGCACGCTGGACCGCCTGGCCCGCCTGAAGAAAGGCGAAGCTCTGGAAACGCTGGTCGCCGAGGCCGAAGCGGCAGCAGCAGCCCGCGGCAAGGTCAACCCCAAGACCAGCCGTCCGGCCAAGCCCAAGAAGCAAGCTGCGCCCGCCGCAACAGAAGAGTAGATTCAGGCGATTCACGCAGGAATGTAACCGCGCCTGCCCAGCCTGATCCCGCCCAGCGGGGGCGCTGGTAGGCGGCGCTGGTTAGCGGCGCCGGTGAACGGCCAGGAGGCAAACCCGCTGTGAAAGAGCTGATCGAATACGTAGCCAAATCGCTGGTCGACGATCCTTCCCAGGTGACTGTCACCGAAACCACCTCCGGGAATTCCGTCGTCCTGGAGTTGCATGTGGCTCCGGAAGATATGGGGCGCGTCATCGGTCGCAATGGCCGGGTGGCGAACGCGCTGCGCCTGCTCCTGCGCGTGCAATCGGCCAAACTGGGCAAGCGCGTCACCCTCGAAATCATCTGATTCCCGTGGTGACCCATGGCCCCTGATCCACGCCAGCCTGCAAACCGTCCGGAGGCGGGCCGCCAGCCCGCCTCACAGCCTGCCTTCCTGGTACTGGGCCGGCTCCTGCGCCCGCATGGCGTGCGCGGTGAGATGCTCCTGCAGGTGATCACCCACTACCCTGAGCGCATCGCCGACCTGGAGACCGTCTTCATCGGCCCCGACCCTTACGACCGGCAGACAGCGATCGGCTTCACGGTGGTGCGGACACGCCGCCATCGCGGCCAGCTCCTGATCACACTGAAGGGGATCGATACACGCGAGGACGCTGATACCTACCGTAACCAGTACCTGATGGTGGCCCTGGACGACGCCGTGCCCCTGGAAGAGGATGAGTACTATCTCTTTCAGGTTCTTGGAGCGCGTGTCGTTACGACAACCGGCGAGGACCTGGGTCGTGTCACCGATGTCCTGGAGACGGGAGCCAACGATGTCTTCGTAGTGACCGGCGGGCTACGCGGCGAGGTGCTCATCCCCGATATCGCGGATGTCGTGCTCGAAGTCGATGTGGAGAACGGCCGGATCACCGTCGCCCTCCTCCCTGGCCTGTTGCCGGACTGAATCCCCTGTTCTGTCGCCAGCTTGACAGCCCATGTCCGGCCTGCTATCCTGTCTGCCCGGCAATCGCTGTGCGCCGGAGAGCGCCCGGCCAGTCGGCAAGGGGTTCCCGGCGGAGGGAGCACGCTTGAGCGCGCGCAAATACTGGATCGGGTTCAACCATGTCGCGGGTATCGGGCCAGCACGCCTGAAAATGCTGGCCGCGTACTTCCCCTCTCTGGAAGCCGCCTGGCATGCTGACGAACACAGCCTGGCCCGGGCAGGCCTGGACCAACGCACCATCGCCGGCCTGGTCGAAACGCGCCGCAAGCTTGATCTGGACGCCATCCAGCGCCGGCTGGACGACCTGGGAGCCTCGGCCCTCACCCTTGAAGACGCCGATTACCCACCGCTCCTAAAGGAACTCCCAGACGCCCCTCCGGTGTTGTATGTCCAGGGCACGCTGACTGACCGCGATCGCTGGGCGATCGCGCTTGTTGGTACCCGCAAGGCCAGCCATTATGGCCGTGATACCGCATTCCAGCTGGCTTTTGACCTGGCCAGAGAAGGGCTGACGGTGGTCAGCGGGCTGGCGCTGGGCATCGATGCCGCGGCCCATCAGGGTGCGCTTGAGGCTGGCGGGCGCACCATCGCTGTGCTGCCCTGCGGGATCGACACGGTTTACCCGCCAGAACACCGTCAGCTGGCCCGCCAGGTCGCTGATCAAGGTGCACTGGTGACGGAATTCCCACCCGGCACAGGAGCGGAAAGCAAGAACTTCCCGCCGCGCAACCGCCTGATCAGCGGCTTATCGCTGGGGGTAGTTGTTGTGGAAGCTCCGGAAAAAAGCGGGGCGCTGCTGACCGCGGAAAGCGCCGCCGAACAGGGACGAGAGGTCTTTGCCGTCCCCGGCCCGGCGACCAGCGCCACCAGCAAAGGAAGCAACCGCCTGATCCAGGATGGCGCCAGGCTGGTCATGAGCATTGACGACATCCTGACCGAACTGAACCTGACGAGGGAAGCCGCCCAGACCCGTGTCGAGGTCGCCCAGATCGCTCCTTCCAGCGATCAGGAGCGTCAGATCCTGCAACAATTAAGCGCGGAGCCGGTGCACATCGATGATCTGTGCCGCCAGCTCAATCTGCCTGTGGCAGCGGTCAGCAGTACGCTGGCCCTGATGGAACTCAAAGGCATGATCCGGCAGGTGGGCCATATGCAATACATCCTTGCCGCTGGCCCTAAAGCACCCTATATACTGGACTGAAAACCTTTACGCGACCACAAACTGCCATCTGGCAGTGACGGGAAGCGAGATGAGTGATTACACCATGACTGATCTTCTCAACCATTACTATGCACTGATCATGGCCGGCGGCGGCGGTACCCGCCTGTGGCCGCTCAGCCGCAAATCCCATCCCAAGCAGATGCTGCCGCTCATCGACGACCAGCAGAGCATGTTCCAGCTCACGGTGCGCCGTTTGCAGCCGCTCCTGCCTCCTGAGCGAATCTATGTGGTCACCGGCCCAGAGATGGCCCCCAAGCTTCAGGCGGATGTGCCGGAGATTCCGTTAGAGAATTACGTGATCGAGCCATTCGGTCGCAACAGCGGCCCTGCCGCTGCCCTGGGCACGATGGTCATCACCGAACGCGATCCGGATGCGCTGATCGCTGCCCTGTCCGCAGACCACCATATCGCCAACACGGAACGCTTCCGCGAGGTACTGGCCGCCGCGGCGGAGCTTGCCGCCAGCAAGACGATGATCGTTACCCTGGGCATCTCGCCATCCCGCCCGGCCATTGAGTTCGGGTACATCAAGCGTGGGCAACTGCTTGGCCAAGTCAGTGGATTCGACTGCTACCGGGCTGACAGTTTCACCGAGAAACCCGGCATCGAAACCGCCCTTCGGTATGTCAGTTCCGGTCTCTATAGCTGGAACAGCGGCATGTTCATCTGGACTGGCCGCCACATTATGGAGGAATTCGCCCGGCAGCGGCCAGATATCTACAATCTGATCGAACAGGCGCGGCAGCACCTGGGTTCCGACGATTTTACCGCCCGCTTGACTCCCCTCTGGGAGCAAATGCCCAACATCTCCCTCGACTACGCAATCATGGAAAAGGCGTCGGCCATCGCTGTGATCCCGGTTGACATTGGCTGGAGTGATGTGGGAAGCTGGGAACTCCTGTACGAGGTGCTGGCGGCAGATCGAAACGGCAATGTCGCGCGTGGACAGGGCAAGGGGCACATTCAGATCGACACCGCCAACACCCTGATCATCAGCAACCGTCTGGTGGTAACCATCGGCGTAGAAGATCTGGTCGTTGTAGATACCGACGATGTAGTGCTGGTTTGCCACCGCAATCGCGCCCAGGATGTGCGGGAAGTGGTGCAGCAGCTACGGGATAAAGGCGCTGATGCGTATCTTTAAAGGGAACACGGGGGTAACTGGGATTAGTGATGACTGAGGCAATGCAGGCATATTGCATGAAGTGTAAGACCAAACGCGAGCTTGCCGGAGCAGAAGCTGTATACACAGCGGCTGGCAAGCCCGCCACGCGAGGAAAGTGCCCCGTCTGCGGGACGACACTCTTTCGCATGGGCAGGACTGACGCGCATGCGCACCTCCCGAAACCGGAGCCAACCGCCAGCGACGGACGAAAGAAGCCTGCCAGGCACAAGAATGCCCGGCCTGCTGGCGATCCAGTTTCGCTTCATGGTCGGCTGGTGATCGTGGAATCGCCGGCCAAGGCCCGTACCATCCAGCGTTTTCTGGGCAAGAGATACACGGTCAAAGCCTCTGTCGGCCATGTGCGCGATCTGCTGCGCTCGCGTCTGTCGGTCGACGTGGAGAATGACTTTGCGCCGGAATATCGCGTCCCCAATGAAAAGCGCCAGGTGGTCAAAGAGCTGAAAGAAGCCGCAGCCAGGGCAAAAGAGATCTATCTGGCTACCGACCCTGACCGCGAAGGCGAAGCCATCGCCTGGCACCTGATGGCGGCGGCGGACATCGACGAAAGCCGCGCCCATCGTGTGGTCTTCCATGAAATCACCGAGCGGGCCATCGCGGAGGCCTTCGCCCACCCGCACAAAATCAACACCAACCTGGTGAATGCCCAGCAGGCCCGGCGCATCCTGGATCGGCTGGTCGGTTACAACATCACCGAACTGCTGTGGCAAAAGGTGCGTAACCGTCTCTCCGCCGGGCGCGTGCAGAGCATCGCCTCCCGGCTGGTAGTCGACCGCGAGCGGGAGATCCGGAACTTCGTCCCCGAGGAATACTGGACGCTGGATGTCGAACTGGCCAAACAGAAAGCTAACAATGGCGCTCGCAACAAGCCGCAGAGCTTCGTAGCACGGTTGATCAAGATCAACGATCAGGATGCAGCTTTCCGGGTTGAGGAAGAGGTCAAACCACACCTGGAGGTTCTGCAGCAGAGTGCTTACGTGGTGCAAGAAGTCGTCCATGGCACACGCCAGCGCCGCCCCGCCCCACCTTTCACCACCAGCACCCTGCAGCAGGAAGCGTCCCGCCGCCTGAATTTCAACGCTCGCCGGACTATGAGCGTCGCCCAGCAGCTTTACGAGGGCATCGATCTGGGCACGCTGCAGGTCGGGTTGATCACCTACATGCGCACGGACAGCACCACCATTGCTGCCGAAGCCCAGCAGGAAGCCCGCGCCTACATCGTGGCGAACTTCGGCGAATCCTTCGCGCCAAAGCACCCGCCCACTTACCGTACTAGGGCCAAGAGCGCCCAGGAAGCGCACGAAGCCATCCGCCCGACCAGCGTCGAACGGACGCCGGATAGTCTGAAAGCCTATCTCAGCCGGGATCAATATCAGCTTTACAATCTGATCTGGCAGCGATTCGTGGCCAGTCAGATGGCCAACGCCGTCTACACAACCCAGCGTGTTGACATCCTGGCCGGCCCGGTAGATCAACCGGACCGTCCGTATCTGTTCCGGGCCTCAGGCAGCCAGCTCAAATTCCCCGGCTTCCTGCGCGTATACGAGGAAGCCTCCGATCAGGAGGCCGATCCTGATAATGATATCGGTAAGGTACTTCCGGAACTTGCCACCGGGGAGTTGCTGCGCCTGCTGCGCCTGCTCCCGGCCCAGCACTTCACTCAACCACCTCCACGCTATACTGAGGCCACCCTGGTCAAAGCGCTGGAGGAAAACGGCATCGGGCGGCCCAGCACCTACGCCCCGACAGTCGCTGTCATCCAGAACCGCGATTACGTCACCCGCGATGGTCGCTACCTGGTGCCAACGGAGACCGGTGAACTGGTCAATGATCTGCTGGTCAAGCACTTCCCGGAGATAATGGATATCAACTTCACCGCGAAGCTGGAAAGCCAGCTCGACCACATCGCCGCCGGCAAAGAAGACTGGGTTCCCTTCTTGCGCAAGTTCTATGGCCCGTTTGCCCACGAACTGGAGCAGGCGCGGCAGCGCATTCCCAACCAGGTTCAGGAGAAGGCCATTGGCCGCAACTGCCCCCGCTGCGGCAGCCCGTTGGTGCTGCGCCATGGGCGCTACGGCAAATTCATTGGCTGTTCGGCCTATCCAGAATGTCGCTATACCGAGCCGTGGCTGGAGAAAATCGGCGTCGCCTGCCCGGTAGATGGCGGCGACTTGGTCGAGAAGAAGACACGCGGCGGGCGCACATTCTACGGCTGCGCCAACTACCCCGCCTGCAACTTCACCACCTGGAAACGCCCCCTGCCCTCCCCCTGCCCCAACTGTGGTGGTCTGCTTGTCGAGCAGAACAAGAACCACGCCCTGTGCACTGCCTGCGGGCAGCAGTACAGGCGTGACGACCTGCCGGAACAGGCCACCGAGGGCATCGCCACCTCCCAGGAATAACGCCGTTTTCCGTTCAACAGGGCTGGGTCGCTCGGTGACTCAGCCCCGTTTTTGCTTGCATTCACAGGCGTTTTGTATATAGTGTGAAGCAGCCCGTCCGCGTGGTTGTGCTGGCCCCTGCCAGCCAGTAGAATAAGCGTATTCCAGAATCGTCCAACCTGGTGAACCACCAGTCCGCTGCTGCAGACTGCTCACTTGCCGAGAAAGGTCAAGGACTATGTCAGCTACCGAACAGGGCGTCACGCCGCCTGCTCAACCTAAAGGGGCAAATCCCGCGCTGGAACAATGGCGCGTGACCATCCAGCGTGTTCGGCCACAGCTCATCGGGGTGCTGGTTTTCACGCTGGGGCTGGTCGCCGGCCTGGTCTGGGCTTATGGCATTGCGCCGACCATCTGGACAGATGCGGAGCCGATCCATCTGCATCAAAGCTACAAAGAGGAATGGGTCAAGATGGTCGCCGATCAGTACAGCATCTTTGGTCGTCAGGGGCAAAGCCACGCCCAGGCGATGCTGGCCCGTGTTGGCAATGCCCAGGCGATCATCGACACCCTGATCGCGCAGAACAGCAGTGACCCGGCCCTGGTTGGACGACTGAGCGCGATCCGCAGTTTTGCCCCAGGCGCGGATAACCCGGAGCTGCAAAAGCTCCAGTATGGCGTGCTGCAAACGCTTAACCCGGTTGTGCTGGTGCTGGTCGTGCTGGTTGTGGGCGCGCTCGGTGTGATCCTGTGGGGTATGTACGGCCTGGCCGCCGGCATGATCGTCCGCGGCCTGTTGCCCTCTCGCCGCCGCGCTGCCCCCGGCGATAGCGTCATCAGCGAGGTCGGGCGTGTCGAACATGAGCGTCGCCGTATCGTTCAGGAAGCCACTCAGCAGCGACAGACTCAGGCAGCCATACAGCCGCAGGTCGGCGCGCCACCTATCCGCCAGTTTGTCTCCACCTACCTGCACGGCGATGACTACTACGACGAATCATTCAGCATCGAGGACGAGTCGGGCGGCTTCCTGGGAGAAACCGGCGCGGGCATCTCCGAGACGGTCGGGATCGGCACACCTAAGAAAGTCGCAGCCGTGGAAGTCTGGCTGTTTGACAAGAACGATATCCGCACTGTGACCAAGGTGCTGATGAGCGAGCACGCCTACCGCGACGACGCCATGCGCTCCAAGCTGGCCGCCAAGGGCGAGGCGGTGCTGGCGCAACCGGGCGTCCCAGTAGTGCTGGAAACCCAGACTTTGCGCGTTGTGGCTACTATCCGCGCCCTCAAGTATGGCGCGGACCCCACCCCGGCGCCCAACAGTTACTTTGAGAATCTGACCCTGGATATCGCCGCCTACGCCAAGGAAGGCGCTACATCCGCCCCAGGGACAGCCATTGGCGACCGCTACGGCGCAATGTAGGTTTCGCGTCGCCTACAAACAACAAGAAGCCCTGCTAGAGCGCAGGGCTTTTGTGTTGTCCAGAAGGCCTTCCAGCCGGGGCTACTGATGGATCTCCAGCACGTGGTACTTCATGACGCCTGCCGGAGCACGGTAGGTGATCTTCTGCCCCACTCTGGCCCCCAGTAGCGCTGCCCCCAGGGGGCTTTCATGGGAAATCTTCCCATCACGAGGGCTGGCCTCAGCCGCGCCAACGATGGTATAGGTCTCCGGCGACTCGCCCGGCGTCTGGATCGTCACCGTAGAACCGATTCGCACCACATCGGCAGCCGCTTCGTCGTCAGAAACAATGACCGCCGTGCGCAGCACATGCTCGATGTAACGGATGCGGCCCTCCAGGAATCCCTGCTGTTCTTTGGCATCAATGTAGTCAGCATTCTCGGAGAGGTCTCCCATTTCCTTGGCCTCTCTGAGCCGGCGGGCTAGCTCCGGACGTTTGACATTGATCAGCTCTTCCAGTTCCATCCGCAGCCTGGCCGCGCCTTCTTCAGTCAGGTACATTTCCTCTACCATATCCGTTCCCTCTGCAGCACTGTGATAATGATGGGATAGGGTACATCCTTTGAAGAGGCAGGTCAAGATGCACAAAACTGTCCGCCGCCCCTGATAATCTGGGTATAATACCTGCTATCTGGCTATCCTGTCCATACCAACCCGGCAGTGAGGCTCGCATGCCCAGACCTTACCAGGAATATCTGCAGGAAATTCTGATTGACGAAGCAACGCTGCAAAAACGCATCGCCGAACTTGGCCAGCAAATCTCCCGTGACTATGCCGGGATGACTGACCTGCTGCTGATCTGCATCCTCAAAGGCGGTGTTCTGTTTCTCACGGATTTGATGCGCCATATTGACATACCGCATCACATTGACTTCATGGCCGTCTCCAGCTATGGCGCCCAGGCGCGGCAATCCTCCGGCGCCGTCCGCATCGAGATGGACCTTCATACGGATATTGCCAACCGCCACCTGCTGATCGTCGAAGACATCATCGACAGCGGCCATACCCTCAGCTACATCCTGCGCACGCTGGAAGCACGCCAGCCGGCGGATGTGAAGATTTGCACCCTGCTCAGCAAGCGCGAGCGCCGCGAGATCGATATCAAGGTGGATTACATTGGCTTCGAGATTCCCAATAAATTCGTGTTCGGCTACGGCCTGGACCTCGACGAATACTACCGCAACCTGCCTTTCATCGGCGTTGTCCGTGCGGAGGCATACGCGAGCCAATCGGCAGACGCATGACTGATTTGCTTCTGGCACCCCGGCCGTCCCCACGCCCCCTTCACTGGCCCGCCATTGTCTATACCCTGCAGCGCATCCTCGCTGATGACCCGCAGGAGATTTACCTGGTCGGCGGCGTCGTCCGTGACGCCTTCTGGGGACTACCGGCACACGACATTGATCTGGTGGCCGCTCAGGATGCTTTTCGCATTGCCCGCCGCATTGCCAACGCCCTCAACGGCGCGTTCTACCGTCTTGACCCGGAACGCGAGACCGGGCGGGCACTCGTCCAGGCTGAAGGACAGCAGGTCATCGTCGACGTTGCTAACTTCCGCGGCGGCAGTCTGCTGGATGACCTGACCGGACGCGACTTCACCCTGAACGCCGCAGCTGCTCCGCTGCGTGCCATTGGCGATGACGTGATCGATCCACTGCAGGGCCTGCACGACGCCCAGAATCGCCTTCTGCGCCGTTGCAGCCCGCACGCGATCGCCAGCGATCCCGTACGGGCGCTGCGCGCCATCCGCCTGAGCGTCCGTTTCAGGCTGCATATCGAGCCTGAAACCCTGGCCGACATCCGCCGGGAAGGGCCGGGCCTCACCCGCGTTTCCCCGGAACGGGTACGCGACGAGTTCATGGCTTTGCTTGGTGGGCAGCGTCCGGCTGCCGCCCTGCGCTCGCTGGACACCCTGGGACTGTTGAGGCTGGTGATCCCGGAGGTGGAAGCGCTCCGCGGCGCATCCTGCCCGTCGGCCCTCCCGGCTGATGCCTGGACCCACACCCTCCAGATCATTGACCGGCTGGAAGCTATCCTGCAGACGATCAGCCCGGCCCGGACGGATAGCACAGCTGCTCAGGTCGGCCTGGGGATGATCGTCTACTACCTGGATCGCTTCCGCGCCGCGTTGCAAGAACACCTGCGCCAGCAGTGGCCCAACGAGCGCGCCCATGCCGCCCTGCTGATGCTGGCCGCCCTGTTGCTGGCATCTCCGGCGGAAGCCGTTGCGATGCGTGGCGAGGCCTTGCGCCTGAGCCGGCATGAGATCGAACGGTTACAGGCCGTTGTTCGTTGCACATGGTGGCCGGATCAACTGGCGGCCCAGCCAGCGATCACGCGGCGGGAGATCTACCGCTTCTGGCGGGATTGCGGCCCGGCAGGGGTAGACGCCTGTCTGCTGGGTCTGGCCAGCTATCTGGCCGCCGCTGGTCCAACGCTTGCCACTGCCGACTGGAGCCACTATCTGGAAAGCATCAGCGTGCTGCTGGAAGGGTACTTCCCCCCTGACGGAACCCCGCGCATCACCGACCTGCCGACGCTCGTCACTGGCCGCGATCTTATGCGCCGGCTGGGCCTTCAGGCCGGGCCGGAAGTCGGCGACCTGCTGGAGCAAATTCGTGAAGCGCAGGCGGCAGGCGAGATTTCAACGACCCCCGAGGCGCTCACCCTGGCCAGGCAAATCCGGGCCAACAAACAGCCCCGCTAGGCGCGGGGCTGTTGCCGGTGCTATGCTCTACTGCTCATTGCCCCGGATGCTCGAAGAACCACAGCAGCGTCTGCCCGTAGCGACGTTCATCGTAGGCTTCCAGCGTCCTGAGGGTGATAGTTTCCTGTTCGCGAGGGTCGATTTGCACCACCACTATCGCTTCCGGATTCAGCCAGTCCGGGCGTTCGTCCAGCTTGAGCAGCGCCTTCTGCCACAGCCCCTGGTACTGTGGCGGGGCGATGTAGACCACATCAAACTGCTGGGCAGCCGGACGGCTCAGGTAGCTGAAAGCATCGGCCTGGATCACCTGGGCGCCCTCTGCCAACCCTGTGCGGGCCAGATTCTCCTGGATCGTTCTGATTGCCAACCCTGCGCTGTCGACAAAAACCACCCTGGCTGCCCCGCGGCTGAGCGCTTCGATGCCCACCGCCCCGGTCCCGGCGAAAAGGTCCAGCCAGGCGCTACCGGGTACTTCGGCCCACAGGATGTTGAACAGCGCCTCTTTGACCCGATCCATGATCGGGCGCGTCCCTGTGCCGGGCACCATCTTCAGCGAACGCCCTTTAGCCTTCCCAGCAATCACCCGCATGGACACGATTGGCTTCCCTCAGGCAGAGGCTTCGACAGATTCCCGGATGGCGCGGATATTCGACCAGGGTGTGGTGATCATCATCACACAGCCAGTTGAGAGGATAAAGCGCCGCCGGCCGGTTTGCTCCAGCGCCCTGAGCACCTGCTCTCGAATTTCAGCCGGTGTGCCATTGTGGACAGGATTCCAGTGAGATAACCCTCCGCATACCGCGCCGGAGAACCTGGTCTTGGCGGTAGCCAGATCAGGCCCGGCGTCGCAATCGTGCCAGTTGATTGCCTGCACCGGGTAATCCACAAACAGGTCGAACATCGGCAGCTCGTCGCCGTGCAAATGGAGCATGTTAAACCACCATTTGCTGCTCAGTGCTTCCAGGATGCGCAAATCGTACGGGCGGCCAAAGGTACGGTATTCCTCTTCAGTCAGGAAGGCGTAGTTCGCCAGCTGCACTGCGTAATAGATCCCGGCCAGGCGCGTGCGACCCAGTTCGCTGAGGAAGCGCAGCGTGCTTTCCGTGATAATATTCAGGCCGGTGTGCACCCGTTCCGGGGCAGTGCGGATATGCTCAATCAGCATCTCCTGCGCGCCCACCAGATGCCGCGCCTGGGCCAGCGGGCTGAAGATTGTGTGGATAGCCGGGACATCTTCCGGCAGGCCATCCAGGATCAGGCGCGTTGCCTCCAGTTGCCGGCCCAGCGCCCCCCGCCGCGGATCCAGCACGCGCAGCGCCGTCCAGTCCAGCGTACGGTTCACCACATGCCGGGTGTACTCGCGGGTCCCTTCCAGGTTGCCAACCCAGCGATCCTGCACGCCGTAATCCGTCAGGCAAAAGCTACTGGCTGGAGAGATCTTGACAAAATCCCAGTCATAGCGCCGCTGGAACTCCAGCGTCGAGGCCGCCAGATCAGCCGCTCGCTGGTCGTCACCGGGCCAGTGTCGCCATAGGGCCACCGGCACGCGGTCCGTTTCCTCTCCGGCGAAGGTTCTTTCCAGCCTTTCGCGCTTGGAAAGCATCGCCCAATCAGCCTTTGATCAGGGAAAGTTGCTGCTGAGTCATCCGGCGCAACATCTGAAGTCGGTTAGCGTCATCGTCAGTGCTGGCTTCCTGCTTGGAAAGCAACGCCAACACCTTATTGAAAATCTCGCGGGCTTCCTGCCCCTGCCCGGCACTGCGCAGCGCCATGCCCAACCCGTACAGCGCATCAATGTCATCCGGTGCAGCGGCGACCAGCTTGCGGAATTCCTCGATTGCAGTGTCGTCGCGGCCTACCGAATGCGAACGCCAGGCGCGGCCCATGGGACTGTTCCCTCTGTCTGACATGGACAACCTCCATGAAAACATGCCCTAAGGACACAAGGCAGCACTGGCAGGATTATAGCCTGCCAGCAGCACCCTGCCAAAGCCACGCTATGCACTTCCTAGGCCCGACTCCGCAACGCATACCATCGTGCAATCTGGCGGGAGTGTGGCCTTTTGCCTGCTATCAGGCATACACCAGATCAGCGATCTGATCCGGTGTCTCCGCCACTGGCACCCCGACTTCGTTGAAGCGGGCGATCTTCTCCGCCGCCGTCCCAACCCCGCCTTCCACAATCGCCCCGGCATGGCCCATCGTCCGGCCTTCAGGTGCTTTGCGGCCTGCGATGAACGCCACTACCGGCTTGGTCATGTGCTGGGCAATGTAAGCTGCTGCCTTCTGTTCGTCAGTGCCACCGATCTCGCCGATCAGCACAACCTTATCCGTGTCGGGATCCTCTTCAAACATCTGGAGCACATCGATGAAATTCGTGCCATTGATCGGATCGCCGCCGATGCCCACGCAGGTGCTCTGCCCGATTCCTCGCCGGGTCAGGGCATAGATTGCTTCATACGTCAGGGTACCGCTGCGCGACACTACCCCCACCGAACCGGGCATGGCAATATGGCCCGGCATAATGCCGACCTTGGACTGACCGGGGGTGAGCAGGCCGGGACAGTTAGGACCTACCAGGCGGGACGACGACTGCTCCAGCACCCGGCGCACCATCATCATGTCCTGGATGGGAATCCCCTCTGTAATGGCAACAATCAACTCGATCCCGGCATCGATTGCTTCCAGGATGGCATCCGCTGCGGCAGGGGCAGGAACATAGATCACACTGGTATTGGCTCCGGTGGCTTCCCTGGCCGTTCGCACAGTATCAAAAACGGGCTTGCCTTCCACCCACTGGCCACCCTTGCCCGGCGTAACACCACCCACTACATTCGTGCCATAGGCGATCATCTGGCGGGTATGGAACAGTCCCTGCTGCCCTGTAATGCCCTGCACCAGCAGCCGCGTATTGCGGTCAATCAGAATGGCCATGCTATGCCCCCTTCACTGCCGCAACGGCTTTCTGGGCCGCTTCGGATAGCGTCGTTGCCGTGATCATGTTGGGGATGTGCGCCTCCTCCAGCAGCTGGCGCCCCAGCTGTTCATTCGTCCCTACCAGCCGAACCACCTTGGGAATATCGGTCTCGAATTCGGAAAACGCCTGGATGACTCCCCTGGCGACTTCATCCGCCCGTGTGATCCCGCCGAAGATGTTGAGCAGGATCGCCTTAACATTGGGATCGGCCAGGATGATACGCAGGGCTGCGGCCACTGTTTTCGCGTCAGCTCCACCGCCAATATCCAGGAAATTGGCCGGGCCAATGCCATCGGCCTCGCCATAGATGCTGGTCATATCCATCGTGGCCATGGCCAGCCCCGCCCCATTAACCAGACAGCCGATCTGCCCATCCAGCTTGACATAACTCAGACCGGCCTCGCGGGCTTTGGTCTCCTCCGGTGGCTCGGCCTCCGTATCGCGCAGCGCCGCCAGATCGGGATGACGAAAGAGGCTGTTGTCGTCGATCGACATCTTACCGTCCAGCGCCAACAGGTTGCCGTCTCCAGTGATCACCAGCGGGTTAATCTCGCAGAGGGTCGCGTCGCTGGCGGTGTAGCAGCGATACAGCCCCTGCGCGACACGCTGGAACTGCCGCCACAGATCGTATGGCAGTTCAATCCCGGCAGCCAGGGCGTTGATCTGGTACCCGCGCAGTCCAAGCAGCGGATTGATGTGTTCGCGGATGATCGCCTCCGGCCGTTCGCGGTTGACCTGTTCGATGTCCATACCGCCTTCCGCACTGCACATGATCACCGGCATCCGCGCCAGGCGATCATTGGTAATGCCCAGATAAATCTCCTGCCTGATCGTTACGGCGGGATCGACCAGCACCTTGCGAACAGTGTGCCCCCGGATGTTCATCCCTAGAATCTGGCCCGCAACGGTTTCCGCCTCTTCGAGCGTCCGGGCCAGCTTGACCCCACCGGCCTTCCCCCGCCCGCCGGTGAGCACTTGCGCCTTGACAACAACCGGGCTGCCCAGTTCCTGCGCGATGAGCCGCGCCTCCAGGGGTGTTTCAGCCAGCCTTCCGTGAGGAACCGGGATGCCAAATTCCTCAAAGCGTCGCTTGGATTGGTACTCGTGCAAATTCACGGACCGCGTCTCCAGTCTTGAAGCGTACGGGCACTGTTGCAGGCTGTTCCAAAAAACACAAATCAAGTCAGAGTATAGCGCCCGCCACCCGCCCATTCAAGCGCCGTAGAGTAGCGGCAAGCCGACCGAAACTCAGCAAGAAACATCGGGCCGGGGTATACTTCTGCCCCGAATGGCGTTCGGCACGTAAGTCTGTTTTCCCGTTCAGACCATGACGCTAATCTACCTGACTCTGGCCTGGGCGACCGGACTGCTCCTGGCCAGCTCATCAGCCGGACTGAATCCAGATCTTCTCCTGCTGCTAACCCTGGGAAGCGCTGCCGGCACAGTGCTGTTGCGGCGTGATCGCGGGCTGCGCCTGTTCCTGCTATGTGTCCTGGCCGCCTTGCTGGGGATGCTGCGAATGACGGCTGTCATAACCCCGCCCGGCCCCGATGCGCTGGTCCATTACAACGGACAGGGCTGGCAGACCTTCATCGGCGTCATCACCGATGAGCCAGATATCCGCGACCGGCACGTGAATCTGCGCGTCGATGTGGAAGCGCGTCTGACCTCCAGTATGGCAGAACCGGTGACAGGCATCGCGCTGGTGCAGGCGCCACGCTACGGAGCTTATGCTTACGGCGATCGCATCCGCTTTTCCGGGGCGCCACTCACTCCCCCCGAATTCGATGACTTCTCCTACCAGGACTATCTGGCCCGGCGGGGCATTTTCACCCTTGTCCCCAACGCCCGCGTGATCGTCATGGCCAGCGGCCAGGGCAGCCCTTTGCTGAGTGCGCTCTTTGCCCTGAAGAGCCGGGCGCAAACCCTCATTGCCAGTGCCGTCCCGGAACCGGAGGCTTCCCTCCTGACCGGGATTCTACTGGGGGTAGAAACCGGCATTGCGACAGAAGTGCGGGAAGCGTTCAACGCCACTGGCAGCGCGCACATCATCGCTATCTCCGGCTTCAACATGACCCTGATCGCCGGCCTGCTCAGCCGCGGGCTGACGCTGTTGTGGCCGGCTCGCCGCCGCCTGAACGCCACGCTCAGCCTGCTGGCTGTTGGAGCGTATACGGCATTCGTTGGGGCGGACCCCGCTGTTCTGCGGGCAGCGGTGATGAGCGGCCTGCTGATCCTGGCCCCTCTATTCAACCGGCGCGTCTATGTGCCGGCGTCGCTGGCATTTGCCACGCTGGTCATGAGTCTGTTCGAGCCGTATGTGCTATGGGATGTGGGTTTTCAACTCAGTCTGGCGGCTATCCTCGGCCTGACTCTACTGGCAACGCCGCTGGAGAATGGCTTCCGGCAGCTATTGACGCCACTCTTCCCCACCGAAACGGTCAGCCGGCTGTTGCGTCTGCTCAGCGAACCGCTGATCGTCACCCTGGCCGCCCAGATCACGACGCTGCCGCTCATCGCCCTGTACTTCGGACGCCTGTCGCTGGTCTCACCGCTGGCTAACCTGTTGATCCTGCCTGTTCAGCCGCTGCTGCTGATCCTGGGCGGGCTGGCAACGCTGATCGGGCTGGTCGCGCCCCTGCTGGGTCAACCCTTGTTCTGGGGAGCCTGGCTACTGCTGCGCTGGACAACGCTGGTGGTGCGCTTCCTGGGCGATCTTCCGGGAGCCAGCATCAACCTGCAAATCAGCGACGGCGTAGTTGGAGCTTTCTTCCTCGCGCTGCTGATTGCGCTCATCCTGCAGGGGATACGCCCCGGCTGGCCCAGATCGCTGAGCCGCTTCCTGAAGGGGCGCGCGCCTGCCCTGTTGCTGCTTGGCAGCGGAGCTACGGCAGCCGGCCTGTTGTGGCTGGGAGCGCTGGCGCTGCCCGATGGCCGTTTGCATGTGCATTTCCTGGACACCGGCCACAGCAACGGCGTCCTGATCCAGACGCCTGCAGGAGCGCACATCCTGATCGACGGCGGGCAGTACCCTACCCGGCTGCTCACAGCGCTTGGCGACCGTCTGCCATTCTGGGATCGAGAGATTGCCGTATTAATCCTTACACAGCCCAAGGACAATCAGTCAGCTGCCCTCCCTGCCCTGCTGCAACGGTATCATGTCGGCCAGGTGCTGACCAATGGCCAGGACGGCAGCACTGACAGCTATCTTGCGCTGAAGACCATGCTGGCGGGGCGCCAGATACCCGTCCTGCCTGTCCATACGGGTTACCGGCTTGAAACCAGCGACGGCGTCACGCTGGAAGTATTGCATCCACCCCGGCCACCTGCCCCCACCAGCGACCCGGATGACGCAGGACTGGTGTTGCGCCTGACTTACGGCGCAGCCTCCTTCCTGCTGACGCCCGATCTCAGCGCGGAAGCCGAGGCAAGGCTGCTTGACAGCAGCCACCGACTGGCCTCGACAGTACTGCAGTTGCCCTCGCACGGCTCTGACCGCGTATCCAGCGCGGGCTTTCTGCAGGCTGTTGCGCCACAGGTCGCCGTCGTCCAGGTCGATCCCGGCAACCGCTACGGCCACCCGGCAGCAGCGGTGCTTGACCGGCTGGGCGTGACCCCGCTCTACCGTACCGACGTGCACGGAGTCATCAGCATCGTCACCGACGGTCAGACGTTGTGGATTACCCCGGAACATGACCGGGATGTGCCCCTGAGTTCAACTACTGGCTAACGCCGGCGCTGCCGGTTTAGCGCTTGCAGGTTGATCGCCACCCGCATAGCCGCCGCCCCCAACAGGAAAAACACCACTGCCACCATCACCAGCAGGATGACGTCCGTCCCACTAGGGGCCGCCGCCGTCGAGGGTGTAGCCGCGGTTGTCCGGTTTGCGGTCAGCAGCGCTGTCGTTAGTTCCTCGCGGGTACGGGTGTAGCCGACCTGGATTGTCAGCGATTGCCCGGCCTGAAGCGCACCAAAACCGCCGCCACGGTAGACCAGCCCATCCTCAGGGCTGGTCTGCATGATCTGCAGGGCCGGCTGCGTGGTCACCTCCTGCGCCCCCGGCGGCTCCTGCAACTCCACTGACAGGCTATCGACGGCATAATCGCCGGGCCAGGTAAATTCCCCTGTCCGGCGCGTCCCCTGGCGCGTCAACGTATCGTAGTACTCAAACTGGAATTGCGGCCCGCCTGCCTGGAACGTGATCACGCGCCAGTCCCCTTCGACCACGCTTGTGTAGTCCACTTCATCGATAGCCTGGTCGGGACCATTCTGGGCGGCCACCACGTGCGGAACGGCCACCCGCGCTGGCATGCGCAGCCGCACCGTAGCAGGGTAGGATGTTTCCGGAGCCAGTTGGCCCCAGTAAATGACCAGCAACGCTGGCTGATCATACTCTGGCCAGAGTCCCACCCGCAGGGAAGCCAGCCGCAGATCGCTCTGCGCCTGTAAGCTGGCCGGCAGGCACGACAGAATCACCACTGCAAGCAGCAGTGCGCTGAATAGACGCTTCATCATCGATACTCCTTAGCAGGACTTGGTCGCTCCCTTGACCCTCTCCAGGCGCCGGTAGCCGCCAGTATGACCGCGCGGTATACTGGGCCTGCAGGCAAAACGCGCGAAGCCTCGGTCATCGCTGCTGGCGTAACCTTGTAGCAGAGAGAGTGTTCTTCACTATGGAAAAGCCCGTTACCAGAGACTACGAGCATGCCGATGATGCTCAACTGGTGCGCTGGGCGCGAGACGATTCCGAGGCGTTTGGCGAATTATACAGGCGGTACGTCAGAAAAATCTACAGCTACATCTACTACCGCACCAACAACCACCATGACGCCGAAGATCTGACGGCGCGGGTTTTCTACCGGGCCTATGGACATATCGACTCGTATACCGACCGGGGAATCCCGTTCTCAGCCTGGCTGTACCGGATTGCGCATAACCTTGTCGCCAACTGGCATCGAGATCGTGGGCGGCGGCAGATCATCTCGCTGGAGGATTATTTTGGCTCCGGCCTGCATGAGGAACCGCCCGATGACCAGTACGAAACCGATGAAGAAAAGGAAGCGCTGCTGAATGCCCTCCGGGCCTTGCCGGAGGAACGCCAGCAGCTGATCATCCTGAAATACGTGGAACGTCTCTCCAACGCCGAGATCGGCCAGATCATGGACCGCACCGAAGGCGCTGTGAAATCGCTGTATCACCGGACACTGCTGGCGTTGCGCAAGGAGCTATCCAGGGGCCTTCACCAGCAATCTGAAACGGAAACCTGACCGGATCGATCCGCACGTCATTCGCAGGAAGGTATCACGGATTATGGCTATATCCTCCGCACCGCAGGACGCGCAAATTGCCAACTTTCTGATGGACTACGTCGAGGGCACGGCGTCACTGTCCGCCCTGCTGCGCCGCTACAACCTCACCTACGCTGAGATCGCCGATCTGGTCGCTCTGAGCGATCGGCTCCGGGCTGCGCTGGTCGAGGTCACGCCATCAGAGGCCTTTGTCAAGAGTCTCTATAACGAACTGGTGCTGCAACGCCGCCAGACCGGTCGGGGCTGGTGGAGCCGGGTGGCGCTCTCCGTACCCAGACGCATCCCACCCATGTCAAACCGCACCAAGATCGCCGCCGGCATTGGCGGACTGACCCTGTTCTACCTGACAGCACGCTCCCTGTCGCATCTGCTCAGCAATCGTCAGCGGGACGAGACCACCCGCGAAATGGTGGCCTGATCCAGCGGTCATCCCCTGGGCCAGCCTCATACCCCCGGCATAACACCTCAGGCGGGGTATTCTCCTTCCCTCAGCCGGAGTGCTTTATTCCTCTGGTCACAGCCTGCCTGCAGACCATCTGACAGCAGGACTGCTCTATGCCACGCCTTGCTGCCAGCAGAGCGGCACTGGTAGCACACCCCCCGCAGGGCGATTGCATCAAATTTGTTCCAGTAACCGTTCAAGGAAGGTGATATCAAGGCCGGCCTTGAAGCGTTTGGTGCGGATACTTCCCTTGGAAGAGTCCTTTTTGATAATGTTGAGCGCCAGTTG
>JABLXG010000032.1 GCA_013178165.1 Anaerolineae bacterium | reverse complement strand
AGAATGAAGTCGCGTGTCATTTTGAGAGAAAATACACATGCGATTTGGTGCTTAGATGGGCAACCTTCAACCGGCATCTGAATTTCAACCGCGAAAGATACACTACCGGACTTTGCAACAGCCGTGCCGCCACCCTTTGCACTTTGGGCGCGAAGGCGGATAATTGACCTGGAAAGCGGGCTGCATCCGTATCAGCCTGCCCGGAAGGCGACACATCATCATGACGCTGATCGATCACCGCATCCTGATCGTTGCGCCGCCAGAGGCAATCTGGGAACTGGTTGGCAATCTATCCGCTATGCCCAGGTGGCACGTGAACTGCTCCCAGGCCAGCGTACTGAACACACGCCAGAGCGGCCCCGGGACTCGCTGCCGCCTGAGTATCACCAACGGCCCGGATATCGTTTTCGAAATTGTGTCCTGGGTGGAAAACTTCGGCTACGAGTACAGGGTCGTTGATGGACCGTACCGCACAAGCCTGGGGCGCATCCGCCTGCGTGTGCTGCCACAGGGGACGGCCGTTCACTGGACGTTTGAGTATGAACTTGGCGGTCTGGCCGCCGGGGTGCGGGACGCCCTGTTCACCCGCCAGCGGCTGAGCGACGAAATCGAGCAAAGCCTCAAGCGGCTGAAGAAGGTCGTCGAAGCTGCCGGAATCAGCATGTCAGACGAACTGGCCGAGCGCGTGGCCATGCGCCCTGCCCCCACCGCCGAAGAACGCGCTGCCCTGGCCGAGACCGTCATCCGAACGCAGCCGTCTCTGAAAGCGGCGCCTGCACCCCAGGAGCCGCTGCCTGCCCCAGCCGCGCCAACCGTGATCGACGAAGGCGACCTGCCCCCACCGCCCATCCCCACCGCGCCAACCGTGATCGACGAAGGTGACCTTCCGCCGCTGCCAATCCTGGAGGAACCGCCGCTGGATGTCGAAGATACCCGGCCTGCCCGCGCCATTACTGCGCCGGAGTTCGCAGCACCTGCCGATGTTCTGCCCACATCCCCGGCGGCAGGCCTGGCTGAGGCTGAGCCGGTGGCAGCAGTCGAACCACGCCTTACGGACGAGGCGCTGCCCACACCTGATAGCACGGCCCCAGATACCACGCCGGATATGGTGCCTACCGAGCCAGCGGTCGAGATCGTATCCCCGTCATCACCCGGCGTGGAGGCCCCTCCCGAAACGATAGCGGAGACAGTTCCGGAGATGCCAGCAGTGAGCGCGCCGGAACCTGAGCCACCGTCCACGGCCCCCGAAACGACCACCACACCTGCAGTCGAGGACAGACCCTCTCTGCTCTTTGGCGGGGAAATCAAGCCGCTCGGCCCCAGCATCTGGGATGTCTTCGGGATCAAGCCACCCAGCCAGGCAGAAGCCGAGGCTGGTGCCGAACCAGTCGGCAAGGAGTCAACCGGGACTACAACGGCTTTGCCCGCAGAATCCACCACATCGGAAGGACGATCCGACCGGTTGCACTCCCGTCCCGCGACCACGCCTGAGGGGCTACGTCGGACGCTTAACCGCCGCCGGCTCGCCCGGATCGGTCAACTGCCGTCGCAACCGGCACCGCCGAAAAAGAAAAAAAGGACCAGCAGACGCCGATCTTCTTCCTAGAGACCCGGCTACGAGTCAGTTGACACCCTGTTCCGCTAGAGCACGTCCGCCAGGTCACGGCCACGTGCTGCGGCCCGCTGGGCCTGCCAATCACCCAGTGTCGCAGGGATCGGTTTGATCTCATCTTCAGGGCGGCGCACCAGCGCTAACGCGCCCTGCTCGCAGTGCAGCGCGCATTGTCCACAACCAACGCAGCGCCGCCGGTCGACGGCCATGATCCCTGTGTCGTCCAACGCCAGCGCCCCAAACTGGCACCATTCGGCGCACGTCTGGCATCCCGTACACAGCGCCGCATCGACAACACTTTCGAATGCGGCCCGCGCCACGACATTCGCCATGCCTAGCTCAGCAATACCACGCAGAATCCCACACCCGCAAGTACAGCAGTTGCAGATATACGAGGTGTGATCCTGGCGGTTGCCCACCGTATGAACCAGTCCGGCATCGGCAGCCGCACGAAGCATCGCCAGCGACTCCTCACGCGTCAGGGGGCGCACAACCTCCGCCTGGTCAAACGCACCTGGTTCGCTGCTGAAGACCATGCAGACTTCAAGCGGATGCCCGCACGCCTCACCGATCAGCTCCTTCTGCTTACGGCAGATGCACTCGGCGACACCCCACGCCTGCGCCCGGTTGATGATCGCCATCGCGCTCTCAAAGGGTTGGATATCAATCGAAACCGGGATTGTCTCATTAATCGGGATCACACGGTGAAATTGCGGTTCGACATCCATTGTCGTCGCAGTGAATACCCGCTTGAAATAGGCCTCAACCAGCCGCGCCAGCTCAGCATCCAGAACCGGACCCTGATTCTCATAGAAGCCGACGACGAACGGCATTAGCGTATAACCCGGCCCTTCATCTGTGCCCACCACATCGATCAGTCCGCGATTCGCCAGGTCTGTGAGCATGTAGCTCAGTTTGTCGGCATCCCTGCCAATCCGCGCTGCAATCGTCGCGGGTGTCTCGGGTGTCAACCGTAACTGGGCCGCCAGTTCCGCTTCTTCCGGTGTGAAAAGGTACGCCAGCACCGCCAGTTCCAGCCCATCCGGGGTGGACGGGAATCCATTGGGCAGCGCATCCAGCCGCGCTGCCAGCCACCGATATTCCTCAGCGTACTGGGGAGTCGTCATGACACACACTCCTCTGGAGTGCCGTAAAGGTCACCCCGCTTCTCCCTGCTTCACTGGCGGAATCATCACGCCGGCGTGGCATGCAGCGAAGATGCCAGCGTCCTGCTCAACAACACAGTTTGCCTACTATGGTAGGCCTGATTGTCTGATCTTGGAAGTGTGATCCGGACTGGATAAAACAAAAGAGGACCGGTCTAAACCGGCCCTCTTCCTGGGGTGACTGGTGGGATTCGAACCCACGATCTTCTGGGCCACAACCAGATATGTTAACCCCTACACCACAGTCACCATATTTACTTGCCTGACGCAGGCGCAGTATAGCACAGCGACAACAGGATTACCAGCCTGAATTTCCACCCTTTTCTGCCACAATAACCAGCGCCACGCTACGCTGGCAGGGCACTTCAACGCGCTGAACCTGAAAGCCAGCCGCCTCATAGAGCTGCAGCGGCTCGACTGGCCAGGGGCCTCGCTGCCCGGTCACACGATACGCCCATTCCAGCACATGGCGCAGCAGCCCTCCGCCGGTCAGTACACCGTTGGCCACCACGACCAGCCGCCCACCCGGTTTCAGCACCCGGTACACCTCGCGGGCCGTTTGCGGGTCAACAATGAAATCCGTGGGAAAAGTACTGACCACCGCCGGGAAGCTCTCCGCCGCGAACGGCAGGTGCTGGGCCATCCCCCGCACCAGCCACGGCGTGACATGCCGCCGGACCAGCTTGCGCTGGGCAATCCGTCCCATCGCCGGGGACAAATCAAGCCCCACTGGCTTCAGACCGGCAGCCCACAGGTCAACCTGCAGGTCGCCTGTGCCATGCGCCAGTTCCAGCACCCAGGCGCCTGACTCCACCGCCAGGAGGCGCAACGCCGTTTGCTGCCAGGCGTGCCACTCCCCCAGCGACACAACCCGGCTGACGAGATCGTAAGTCCAGGCCAGTTCATTGTAAAGCAGGCGAAAGCCCAGGCGGACAAGCGCCCACCAGGCTCGCCTGAGCATCAGCGAAGCTCCGCAAACGTCATCAGCCGGATGCCCTCCGCCACCACCACCTCGTGGGTGGCCGGATACGTCAACCACTTGAGTTCCTGCTCGCGCTGAACGTTATAGGGGCTGTCCAAACCGTCAGCGTACCCCGGATGGCACATCAGCTCGGTCACCCCGGCAGGCGGCAGCGTCGTCAAGATGGTCAGCAATTCACCCAGAATCGCCCTCCGGTCATAGAAACTGGAAACCATCCGATCCGGATAGCGGACATCCCGGTATTGCGTCAGGATACCATGTACCTCTTCGGCCACCGCCCGCGCCTGCATGGGTGGTAGGCTGGCCAGCAGCCAGTCCTTGGCTGTATCCAGTGCCCGCTCGCCGTATTCGCCGCGCCGGATCGGCAGGTTGTACTCGCGAGCCAGCGAGAGCATTACCCGCAGCGCTGCTGGGAAGATATACGTTGCTCCGTGATGGGAATCCAGATGGTCGGGCAGGCGGCCCACCAGCGCCTGGAACCGGGCAAACTGTGCCCGCAGCTCGCGTTCGACTTCCTCCGCCGCCCAGCGCATCGTTACCGGGGCCAGGGCGGCCGGAGGATAGAAGCGACCATCGTCATCAACCAGCGTGGGCACTTCCGCCGGGTCGCAGACAGGCCGGCCGCTGGTCAGCGTCAGGTGCAGGCCGATGCCCATGAAAGGCGCCTGTTCCAGCAACAGGGCAATCCCATGTTCAGCAGCGGGATAGTTGACCATGGCCGACGTCGATGTGACAATGCCCTTCTGGTGCGCTTCCAGGATTCCCCGGTTGATCCCCGTCGAGCGACCCAGATCATCGGCGTTGACGATCAATTGTGGCATTGCGGTCCTTCTTTCCCGTCAGCCAGGCGGGGGCATACCCGCTAGCGCTCACCATGCAGTACCGCCCGCAGCACATCCGGACGGTCGCTCATGATCAGGTCGACTCCCATGTCACGCAATTCGCGCATCCGTTCCGGTTCGTTGACCACCCAGACGTTAACGCGCTGGCCGCGCCGCCGCGCCTGAGCCACATAGGACGGCGTCACCCGGACATGATGGGGGTGATCAGCTTCGACCGGCAACCCTACCATGAGTACCGCCGCCAGCCAGCGTTGAGCAGGCGGCGTTTCCCAGTCATGCAGGAAACCCAGCGGCAACCGCGGCGCGATCCGGCGCATCCGCCGCAAGCGGATCGGATTGAACGACGAAATGATCACCCGCTCACCCAGGCTATGTCGGGCAATCAGGTCGGCCACTATCGCCTCCAGGCCATCAGCCTGCCGGCCCATCCCTTTTAACTCAACGTTGATCAGCAAGCGCTGGCCTACTGCTTCGAAGACTTCCGCCAGGGTGGGGATTCGCTCCCCCCGAAAGCGCGGGTCAAAGTAGCTCCCGGCGTCAAGCTCCTTGATCTCCGCCAGAGTTTTCTCCCGCACCAGTCCCGTGCCATCGGTGGTGGTATCAACATGCTCGTCGTGGATCACCACCGGCACCCGATCACGGGTCAGGTGCACATCCAGTTCGATACCATCAGCGCCATACTGCGCCGCCAGTTCGAACGCCGCCAGTGTGTTCTGTGGCGCATCGTGGCTGGCCCCACGGTGCCCGAAGTTGAGCACGCGATCCATGTACATCGCCTTAAGGGGCAAACTGCCGGACAACGCTTCCGCCTCCCATCATGCCGGGGCAATCCATACGCCCCCCCGGTTACAGGTCAAAGTAAACCTGCACGTCGCCATCCTGAACACGCACATCAAAGTGGTGAATCGGCCTGACCGCTGGCAGACGCCGCACCGCTCCGCTGCGGATATCGAACCGCGCGCCGTGCCGGGGGCATTCGATCTCATAGCCGTCGAGCACACCTTCAGCCAGCGGTCCGTCGTCATGCGTGCAGAGGTCCTCGACCGCGTAATAAGTGCCATCCACATTGAAGATGGCAATATACACACCGTCGACCTCAACAACTTCCCGATCGCCGGGGCCAATGGCTTCGGCCCGGCCTGCTGATACCCACTCCGCCATGCGCTCACCTCACCGATCAATCGTCGTCTTCGCCCGTCCAGTGAGTCAGACCATAAGCGCCAGCTTTGAGAACTTTCAGGGAAAGCAGGGCGCATTTCAGCCGCACAGGTGTTAATGGGATGCCCAGCATATCCAGAATGTCCTGCTTGCTGAAGTGGCGCAACTCCTCCAGGGTCTTGCCGATCATCGCCTCCCCAAGCATAGATGCCGACGCCTGGCTGATGACGCATCCCTCACCATCCCAGCCAACCGCTTTGACCCGGCCCTGTTCATCCAGTTGCACGGTCAGACGCAGCCGGTCGCCGCACAGCGGATTGTCGTCCTCGTAGTCAATGTCCGCAGGCTGCAACACGCCCCGGTTGCGCATGTTCTGCCCGTGGTCGATGATCATCTCCCGGTAGAAATCTTCCATAAGTCCTGCCCGCCTGCCTCACACCGTGAAGACCTGCAGCACCCGGTAAAGCGCCTCGATTAGGGTGTCGACCTCCTCGAGGGTATTATACAGGTAAAAGCTGGCGCGGGTGGTCGCGGGGATGGCGAAGCGCTCATGCAGGGGCATAGCACAGTGGTGCCCGGCCCGTACGGCCACCCCTTCCACATCCAGCATCTGGGCGACATCATGGGGATGCAGGCGATCCAGCGTGAAAGCAGCCACGCCGCCCTTACGCGCTGCGTCCGGGCCGTAGACCCGCAGTCCCGGCACCTCCGCCAGTCGCTCCAGCGCATAGGCCGTGATCTGCTGCTCATAGGTATGGATGGCGTCCATCCCGACTGCGGTCAGGTAGTCAACTGCCACCCCCAGCCCGATTCCTTCCGCGATGGCCGGAGTACCCGCTTCAAACTTGTAGGGCAACTCGTTCCATTCGCTCCCGCTCAGGCGAACGCGCCGGATCATATCGCCCCCGCCCTGATACGGCGGCATCTCCTCCAACAATGAGCGCCTGGCGTACAGCACGCCAATGCCTGTCGGCCCCAGCATTTTGTGCCCGCTGAAGGCGAGGAAATCCACATCCAGAGCCTGAACGTCGACCGGCAGGTGGGGCACACTCTGGGCGGCATCCGCCAGCACCAGCGCGCCGGCGGTGTGAGCCTTACGCACCATCTCCTCCAGCGGATTGATCGTGCCCAGCACGTTCGACATATGCGTCACCGCCACCAAGCGCACCTGCTCGGTGCGCAACAGGCGATCGTAGACCTCCATATCCAGCGTACCGTCATCCAGCACCGGGACTACCAGCAGCCGGACACCGGTCTGCTCCCGCAGGAGTTGCCAGGGGACGATATTCGAGTGGTGTTCCATCTCCGTGATCACCACCGCATCATCGGGGCCAAGCCGCGACCGCCCCCAGCTCTGGGCCACCAGGTTGATGCTTTCCGTTGTGTTACGGGTGAACACGATTTCCCGCCAGGAAGCTGCGTTGATGAACGCTCTGATCTTTTTGCGGGCGCCCTCATACGCCTCGGTTGCCTGCTCGCTCAGGGTATAGATGCCGCGATGGACATTGGCATTGGTGGTCTCGTAATAGCGGCTCATCGCCTCGATCACCTGGCGCGGCTTCTGGCTGGTGGCAGTGCTATCCAGGTATACCAGCGGGACGCCGGGACGAACTTCCTGGTACAGGATCGGGAAATCCTGGCGAATCCGGTGGACATCCAGCGCAGGCGTTGCGTTCATAGCCGTAGCTCCGTCGTCGTTTTCATCACCTGTGGCCCGTAGCAAGCTGCAGAATCCAGTTCTGCAAGTATAGCAGGCCATCCCGCGTGCCGGGAGATTTCATTTAAGCAGCAGCTGGTGTTATCCGACACTATGCGCACTGCCTGCCTGCTATGGGCAACTCAGCGTAAGTCAGAGCAAAACAGGTCAGGCCCAGCGCAGCCGCCGTGTAGAAGAGCAGCGGCACTGTGCCAGACCTGACCCATGGTAACTGCCAGAGTTTGCTTGTGCGTTGCACGGGTCGCTTTACCTTTTCAGCGGAACTATCCGGCGGCCGCTACCAGCCAACGCTACACCTACTGATCCGCCTGGCCGAGCAGCTTGGCGTCAATCGATTCCTGCAGCCGTTCCCGCACGCCTGCAAACGGGATGCGCTCCATGATCGGGCCAAAGAATCCGTCCACGGCCAGCTTCTCCGCCTCGCTGCGGGGGATACCACGACTCATCAGGTAGAAGATCGGCTCTTCGTCCAGCTGGCTGAGCGTGGCGGCGTGTGTGCAGCGCACGTCATCGGCTTTGATCTCCAGGCCGGGAATGCTGTCGGCGCGGCAGGTCCGGCTCAACATCAAGTTGCGGTTGGCCTGAAAGCCGTCCGTCTTCTGCGCCACCGGGTCGACGTAGATCATGCCCTGCCACACACTGCGAGCGTTGTCCATCAGCGCGCCTTTGAACAGCAGATCAGAGGTGGTGTGCGGCGCGTTATGATTCTGCTGGGTGTCATGGTCCATCATCTGGTCTTTGTCGGCAAAGTACAGGCCGCTCATGCGCCCGGTGCTGCCTTCGCCATCCAGGTCGACTTCCATGAACACCTTGAATAACTTGCCGCCCATCGAGCCAATTACCCAGTCGATGGTGCCATTGCGCTGGACGCGCGTCCGTTGGTGGCTGAACTCGTACATGTTACGGCCCCAGTGCTGCAATGCGACGTACTGCAGGCGTGCGTCCTGGCCGACGATCAACTCGGTCGCGCCAACGAAGGCCGACTGCTCTTCCAGCGTCGGCGAGCCATACTCGTGCATATACGTCACCTGCGCGCCGCTATCCAGCACGATCAGGATGTGCCCGAGCGTCAACCCGCTGGAAGCGGCATAGAACACGCTGTGCAGCGGCAATTCCACAGCCACACCGGGCGGGACATAGAGAAAGACGCCATGTGTCCACAGCGCCCCATGCAGCGCCGCGAACTTGCCATCCTCAGGCCGGACGGCCGTAGTCATCAGGTATTGTTCAACGAGTTCCGGGTACTGCTGCACGGCAGTGTTCAGATCGGTGAAGATCACCCCCTGTGCGGCCAGCGCCGGGTCCAGTTCAGCCGTCGCTACGCTGGCATCAACATGGGCCACCAGCCCGCCCTGCCTGTCACCCAGCAGTGGCGCATAGTGCTGAGCCGGGATCATCTCCAGCGGGGCGCGCCCGGCAGGCATGATCAGCCGTCCAGCCTCGCGCCATTTGATCCGACGATAGTCAGTCCGCCGCCACGCCTCATCACTCGTCGAGGGCATGGGCAGCGCCTCGTAAAGCTCCCAGGCCGTCAGCCGCCGCTCGCGCAGCCACTGCGGCTCGTTGTTGTGCTTGCTAAGCGCCTCCACATCCGCCACAGTCAGGCTGGGGGCGGCAGGCGTCCGGGTCAGGCTTCGTACCGTCACAGATGTTAACTCCTCGTTGTTGCGCTGTTTGACAAAGGGGCCAACGGCGGCCCCTTCATTCCCATTCTTCGATCCTCGTATCACAGGGCTATATTCCTGCAAAACTACCCGACCGAGCCTTCCATCTGCAGCCGGATCAGGCGGTTCATCTCGACGGCATACTCCATCGGCAGTTCCTTGACGAACGGCTCGATGAAACCGGCCACCACCATCGCATTGGCTTCATCTTCGCTCAGACCGCGACTCATCAGATAGAAGAGCTGATCCTCGCTAACTTTGGTGACCGACGCTTCGTGACCGACATGAACATTCTGCTCTTCGATCTCGATATAGGGATAAGTATCGGACTGACTATGACCATCCAGCAGCAGCGCATCACAGACGACATTACTGCGGGAGCGCTCCGCACCCTCGTGGATCTTGAGCAAGCCCCGGTAGCTGCTGCGCCCACCATCCTTGCAGATGCTCTTGCTGATGATCTGGCTGGAGGTATTCGGCGCCGCGTGGATGACCTTACCGCCGGCATCCTGGTGCTGCCCGGCGCCCGCGAAGGCGATGGAAAGCACTTCACCATGCGCACCCGGCTCCAGTAGGTACGTCGAGGGATACTTCATCGTCACCTTGCTGCCCAGGTTGGCATCGACCCACTCCATCGTGGCGTCGCCGTAAACCAGAGCGCGCTGGGTGACCAGATTATAGACGTTGGTCGACCAGTTCTGGATCGTCGTGTAGCGGCAACGCGCACCGCGCTTGACGATGATCTCGATCACGCCTGTGTGCAGGCTGTCGCGGCTATAGGTGGGCGCGGTACAGCCTTCCACATAATGCATAAAAGCGCCCTCATCAACGATGATCAGCGTGCGCTCAAACTGCCCCATGCTCTCAGCGTTGATGCGGAAGTAGGCCTGGAGGGGCATCTGCACCTGCACCCCTTTGGGGACGTACACAAACGACCCGCCCGACCACACCGCCGAATTGAGCGCCGCATACTTGTTATCGGTCATCGGCACCACCGTGCCGAAATACTCGCGGAACAGATCCGGGTGTTTCTTCAGGCCGTCATCGATCGAAAGGAAGATCACGCCCTGCTTTTCCAGGTCTTCCCGAATGCTGTGGTAAACCATCTCGGATTCATACTGGGCACCCAGGCCAGCCAGGAACTTGCGCTCCGCTTCCGGCACGCCCAGCCGGTCAAAGGTCCGCTTGATATTCTCCGGGACATCATCCCAGGTGCGCTCCTCGCGCTCGTGGGGCCTGATGTAGTAGTGAATCTCGTCATAGTTGATCCCGGAGAGATCAGCGCCCCAGGTGGGCACCGGCTTGGCCAGGTAGACCTCCAGCGCCTTCAGACGGTACTCCAGCATCCATTCCGGCTCGCCTTTGATGCGGGAAATCTCCCGGACGACATCGGCGTTGAGGCCTTTGCCGCTCTTGAATGCATACTGCTCCGGATCGCTGAATCCGTACTTCTCGGTATATTCAGCGTTTAGGCGCTTCAGTTCGCGCTCTTCCTGCGAAAGGCGATCCGTGACCATCGGTTATTCCTCCGTGGGAACGATGCCGTATTTTTCGAAGAGGGGTTTGTAGCCTGTCGCCTCAAGCACGTCAACCAGTTCCGGGCCGCCGCTTTCCACAATCCGGCCGTCCATCATGATGTGAATGTGCTGGGGTCGAATATAGTCCAGGATGCGCTTGTAGTGGGTGATCACCAGGACGCCCAGATCTGGCCCAATCAGACGATTGACGCCGCCAGCGACAATGCGCAGCGCATCAATATCCAGACCGGAGTCGGTCTCATCCAGGATGGCGATCTTGGGCTGCAGCACCGCCATCTGCAGGATCTCCGCCCGCTTCTTCTCGCCGCCGCTGAAACCATCATTCAGGTAGCGACTGGCAAAATCCGGGCTAATCTCCAGGTAGTTCATCTTGTCCATCAACAACCGCCGGAATTCAGGGATGCTGATGCCCTTATCCGTCGGGTCTACATCGCGCCGCCGGGCGTTGATCGCCGAACGCAGGAAGTTGGCCAGGGTCACACCGGGGATGGCAACCGGGTACTGAAACGCCATGAATAGCCCCAGCCGGCTACGAGCATCTGGCTCAAGCTCCAGCAGGTCCACACCATCGAAAATGACCTGGCCGCTATCAACCGTATAAGCCGGGTTGCCCATCAGCACGTTCGCCAGTGTGCTCTTGCCAGAGCCATTCGGCCCCATCAGGGCATGAGTTTCGCCCTGCTTGATCGTCAGATTCACGCCTTTCAGAATCGGCGTTCCTTCCACACTCGCGTGAAGGTTCCGGATTTCCAGTGCAGCAACCATGCAGGCAATGCCTCCTCAACACCCCAACCGAAAAGTTGGCAGTAGTGTACCATGCCGGGTCAGTCGTGTCAATAAATCAGATAAAAGTGAATTTTATTGACTTTACGCCTCGCTCGCGGTATGCTTTGGGCGCGTTCGATCGGTAACAGGTTCAATGGCAACCATGCGCGAGACACGACAGGCTATTCTGGAAATCATCAGGCGGCGGGGAAGCGCAACCATACAGCAACTGGCGCAGGAACTGGGGCTTTCCCCGGTAACCGTTCGCCATCATCTGTATGCCTTGCTGGGCGACGGCCTGATCGCGCGTGCCCCCCTGCGGCATGGCGTTGGCCGCCCGGAGCACGGGTACTCGCTGACAGAGGCGGGCGAGCGTCGTTTCCCCAACCGCTACCACACCCTGACCGCCCACCTGCTCAGTGTGCTCAAGCACATGAAGTCCGAGGCCGACCTGCAACGCCTGCTGGAAGGGCTGATCCGCCAGACGCTGGCCGTCCCACCGGAGGCTGACGCTCTGCCGCCGCATCTGCGGCTCCTGCGCCTGGAGGAACACCTGCGCCGCCAGGGCATCCCCATCGACATCACCTTCGAAGCGCAGGGGGAGGAAGCCTGCCTGCACATCCGTTGCCCGTTCAGCGACATCAGCCAGCAGCATCCGGAGCTATGCCGTGCCGACGAGCAGGTCATCGGGGAAGCCCTTAAGCTACCGCTGCAGCGCGCTGCCAGGTTGCCAGAGGACAACCGATCGTGTAACTTCAGCATCAAACTGAATGCCAGGCCCATGCGCAGCGAAGCGCTGGAGACAGGGAGCTGAGCGATGAGTGAATCCCCCCACACACCAGAAAACAAAGAGGAACAGGTCCGTGAGGCCCTGCGCGCTGTCGTCGATCCGGAGATCGGCATGAACGTCATCGAGCTGGGTCTGATCCGCCGCCTGGACATCCAGCCAGACAGTGCCCATGTCGTGATGATCCTCACCACGCCTTTCTGCCCCTATGCTCCCCAGCTACTGGAGCAGGTTCGCTACACTGTCCAGAAGGTCCTCGGTGTGCGTACCACCATCGAGATGGGCCGCGAAATGTGGGACCCCAGCTTTATGGAAGACGGCGCGATCGCTAACTGGGGGCTGTTCTAAGCTCTCGATCTACCGGCAGGTATAACTCACAGGGGCATCACCTGACCGGGGATGCCCCTGTACTGTTGTCCGGCCTGCTTCGCTCCGGATGCGCTACGGCTCCGGCGGGCGGTTCTCAAGCGTGAACTGGCGCGGATCCACGTAGTTGAGCAATAGATTCTGCAGATCAAGCTTGGGCCAGTGCCAGGGTTGCGTCTGCAGGATGCCGGTCGGGCTGAGATCGTAATGGAGATGATAGGGATAGGCGCCTTCCGCGTTGCCCACGCTGGCGATCTGCTCACCCCGCGCCACCCGCTGCCCGACCTGAACGCGCACATTTTCCACATGGGCGTACCGCGCATAGATCACCCGCCCGTCCTTGATCAGCGGATCGTGGCGGATAATGATCACATTGCCCCAGCCGGGAATGCGGGCGGCATGGGTGACAACCCCGTGCGCTGCCGCATAGACCGGGCTGTGCGCGTCGGCATCCCACTGGGGCTTGTTGAGGTTGAGGTCAGCGCCGGTGTGATACGCCTCATACGGCGTGCCCACGCGGTAACGGGCCGCGAACCCGGTCGCATCAAACCAGTCGCCCGGCCAGACAGCCGCTCCCAGTCGTTCCGCCGGAACCCCGATCGGCGGGTCGAAGCCATCCGCCAGGAAAGTTGATGCGGGGGTAATACCTTCCACTTTGCGCCAGCGGATGGCATCAAAGGCGATCTCGCGGCCAGTCTCTCCGGTGAGGTCGTTGAGGAAGACCACCCCGGCTGTTGGCGTGGCAACATCGAAGTAATAGACGCCCAGCGGAGTCCACAGGTTGAACAGCACATCCTGCGGCACAACCGCCAGGGTCTCGCCACTACGCCCGCGGACGCCATGGATCTTGTAACGTGCGCGCAGCGTAGTGGCATGTTTAGCCGGGACAAACGCCGCCAGCTCATACCAGCCGCTCTCGGTCAGGCGCGGGTCCCAGCGCGCCCAGACCTGACTGCGCCGCGCCTCGGTCGCCTTGTAGTAGCTCTTCCATCCTCTGGCATTACGGAACTCAGTAAAGACCTGTTCCGGCGGCTGGCCGGTATGGGTTCCAAATGCGAATTGCGGCGATTCCGTCGTGACGATGATGCTCTTCCCGTAACGTCCAACCTCGCCGCCCGGTTTGTGGGCACTGATCGGTACATTGATCACCGCCCAGTCGGCGCTATCGATCAGCCCCAGCCGCCACCAGCTGACGCCCTTGGCCCCGTGCGCTTCGATGGCCCGCTTGCGGGCGCGCTCCATATCGGCAACTTCGGCGTTTGCCTGCAGAATTGGGTAGATGGGCCGCCCGTAATTGCGCCAGGTGGCAAATGCCTGATCGATTACCTCGTCTACCGGCCGCTGGAAAGAAGCCCAGTACGCCATCAAGTGGACGCTATCAATGAAGGGGAACCATTCATCCGGGAAGATGCTGTTGAAGTGCTGCGGACGCGGGTCAACCGCCATGCCGATGTGAAAATCGGCCGGCAGCGCCTTGCGGATGCGGGCCATGAAGGGCCGGATCAGCGTCCGCCCGCCCTCCCAGTATCCGGCATATGGTTCAATATCCAGGATTAGCGAGCGCACGCCGGGCTGGGTGCACGTCTGAATGATCAGATCCGCTTCCGCGTTGATGTCGCGCCCCTTGGGCACGCACCACGCATGGAACTCCAGGCCGTTGGCTTCCAGTGTCTGCGCCCAGCGTTTGACGCTGGCCGGTCCATCAATCGCCAGCATGCGGTCAGTATCGTAGACGCCCTGCCACTGCGAGCCATCGGTGGTTTTCACCCAGACCTGGGTCACGTGCGGCGCATAGGCCTTGAACGTGTTGGCAACTTCCTGGATCGACTTTTCGTTGATTGAATTGCCTTTCCAGTGCCAGATGCCGATCTTCCCGTCGTAAGGCGTTGTCATCGGAACCCACTCCATCGCTCATGAGCCACAGGCTACTCCGGTATCGTGTGCATTACGGGCGCCGGATAAGCTGGCAGGCTTCCGGCGCGTCCTCGATCAACGTAAGTACTCAGGCGGCCTGTTCGCCTGCAGGAAAGCCAGCGGATCCACGTAGTGGGTGATCAGTTCGGTGTAATTCAGGCGCGGCCAATGCCCCGGCGCATCTTCCAAGATGCCGGTCGTGCAGATGTCAAAGTGCAGGTGGTATGGCGCACCTTCAGGCTCAGGCTTACCGATCACGGCAACGGGTTGCCCGCGCCGAACCCGATCGCCAGCCCGTACCTGGACGCGATCGACGTGCGCGTAACGCGCCCAAACCGGGTTACCATCCGGATCGCGTGGATCGTGGCGAATCACGATCACCTGTCCCCAGATGTCCAGCCGCCCGGCGAAGACCACCGTGCCACTGCCGATGGCAAAAACAGTCGCTCCCCGGTCGCTATCCCAACGCGGCACATTCAGGTTCAGGTCGGCGCCGGTGTGATAGGCTGTAGTACGGGTGCCATCGCGGTACCGACGGGCAAACCCCACCGCGTCCACCCAGCGACCCGGCCAAAGGCGCTCAGCGCGCCGCTCCTCAGCCGTGCCTACCGGCGCATCGTAGCCATCGGCCAGCGGGGCGTCCGGGGTATTGCCGACCAATTTCCAGCGCAACGGCGAGAACGCCACTTCGCGCCCGGTCTCGCCGGTCAGATTCGTCAGATTCACCGCCCCGGCGTCGGGCCGGGAAGCGTCCAGATCAAATACACCCAGCGGCACAAAACGGTCGTAATAGCGATTCTGATCCAGTTCCACAATCACCGTGCTATCGTGACCGGCCACCCCACGAATGTGATAGCGGGCGCGACGAGTTGTCGCGTGCGTGCCGGGGACCCAGACGGCGATCTCGTAGCGCCCGGACTGCCGGATGCCGGGCACCCATTGCGCCCACAGGGTGCTGCGCGCCGGCTGGGTGGCGCTGTACTTGACCGGCCCGTGCGCACTGCTCATCACAGTGAAGCGCGTCGCGCCGGTACGATCATAGATGCCGTCCAGATAACGCCGATCGCCCGGCGGGATGATCTCCACCCGATCGGTGAACGGATCATCCTCGACCGGTGGCTCCGGAAGAGGTTCCGGGCCTTCCAGCGGCCAGGGGTAAGCAGCGATAGCGTCCCAGAGCTGGGTAGCCGTATAACGGGGATTACCAGCATCATTGCGGGCATGTTGCCAGCTCCAGAAGTTAGCTGCAGGCAAGCCCAGTGCACGCGCCTGGTTCAGGAACATCCCGATTTGCGCCGGAGTAGCCGTCCACTGCAACGTGCCGTATTGCTCTCCGAAAGCAGCCCCAGTCGGGATATACGGCTTGCCGGGATACCGGCGGGCATACTGATCGTAGTTCTCCCGCAAAGTCGCCGCCGGGTCCCCGCCATCCCGCGCGATCCAGTACACCTGAGGCATGATCAGATCGCACCCGGCTACAAATTCATCGATCGGAAAGCGGCGCGAAAGCGGCCAGCCCGGCGGATCCTGGGTATCGGGGTTCAGGAATAGACTAAAGGCCAGCGGGCGCTCGCTGCCCAGGTCGTGCCGGATCGTCGCCATGAACTCGCGGGCGCGCTCATGCTGGCCGACATACTGGCTCTGCGGGCCAATGACCAGCCCATCCAGCCGCCACTTGAGCACACGCGCCGCAGCGCGGTGCGCCTCCATGACCGGATCCTGTCCTTGGATATGCGCCAGCGCCCATACAGCGATCCCGGCCCCCCGCAGAGCGCGGATGGCGCCATCGGTCAGCAGTTCATACCGCCCTCCCGGGTCCTGCGCTGGCTGCGGAAAGTCGTATGCACCTTCTGACAGCTTGAAAATCACATGGCTGATCTGCGCGGCGCGGGCCAGCGCGACCAGACGCTGTGGATCGCCCTGGTCACACTTCTGCACCTGCCAGATGAAGATGCCCTTGCCCTGCAGCACGACCTGCCACCTCCCGGCCTCGCCCGTCATACCCCGCCGCCGCCATCTGCCCGCCACTCCCTCTCCCGGATAGGCGGGCGTTCACCTGCCTTCCGCTGCCAGGCGGGAAATCCTGACCGGCGCAGCAGCTTACGCTATCCGCCATTGTACGAGCAAATCCATCTGGCGCAAAAGACAGCCGATCAGCGGGTGCATTCCAGATTGGGGGCAAAAAAACGAGAAGCTGGCGGAACACTGAGGAGGGATGGGCAATTGGAAACAATACTCGCCCGGCTGGTTCCGAGAATGCCCTGATCCCCCCGTGTTGAGCAGATATTCGTGCTGCGTTTGGTTTGGCTTAAGCCATGACTTCGATGACCTCTGGGCTGTGGCGGCTTGATCCTGCCCCAAATTTGGAATGCACCCCGATCAGCTGGCGCGGACGCGCAGACGCCCAGTCCCGGCAACTGCCTGACCGATGCGCTGCGGCACATCACCGGCCGCTACCAGATCGCGCATCAGCGCATCGACCCGCTCCGGAGCAACAGCGATCAGCAATCCACCGGAAGTTTCCGGGTCAAAAAGCAGGGCGCGCTTCTCTTCAGGGATACCCGGATCAAAGTCCACCCACTGCTCATAATACAGGCGATTGTCAGCCATACCGCCGGGGAAGATCCAGGCTGCTGCGTATTCTTCGGCTCCCGGTAGCCAGCGAATCATTCTCAGATCGATCTCCAGGTCAACCCTGCTCAACTCCGCCAGCTCATGGCAGTGGCCCAGCAGCCCGTAGCCGGTGATGTCAGTGACAGCGTGCGCGTCGGCACGATTGGCTGCCTCCGCCGCGGCACGGTTCAGCCGGGTCATGCTGGCGACCGCCGCAGCAACGTGATCCGGCTCGGCTTTGCCCTTCTTGAGCGCGGTGGTGACCACCCCTGCGCCAAGCGGCTTACTGAGCACCAGCGCATCGCCCGGCTGAGCACCCGCCTTACTGCGCACACGGCCAGGATCAACCAACCCGATGACCACCAGCCCATATTTGGGTTCGTCATCCTTGATCGTGTGCCCTCCGGCGATCGCGGCGCCGGCCTCCCGCACCTTTTCCGCCCCACCGCGCATGATCTCGCTCAGAACTTCCGCCGGCAGGCTGGCAGGGAAAGCCGCGATGTTCAACGCAAACAGCACCCGTCCGCCCATGGCGAACACATCGCTCATGGCGTTCGCGGCGGCGATCGCCCCATAGTCATACGGATCATCGACCACTGGTGGGAAGAAGTCCGTTGTCACCACCAGCGCGAGCTGATCATCCAGGCGGTACACCGCCGCATCATCAGGCTGGTTCAGGCCGATGATCAGATCGGGGTAGTCCTGAGGCAAAAAGATCTGCTGCAACGGGCGCAACACGTGCGCCAGCTCGTTCGGGCCGAGCTTAGACGCTCAGCCTGCGCAGCTTGCCAGCGCTGTCAGTCTGATTTCGTGGCGGTTCAGATTGGCCATCTGTTTTTCTCCCAGGATTGCCAGGTGCCTTCACGCCATCGCGGCAGATCGGATCGGCAGCCCGATTCGCGCCCTGGCTGTGCACTCGCCTACGACTTTAACCCGCCCCACACGATCTGCAAAGTGGCAGCCAGTAACCGGGAGTACTGCGCCATCCCCCTCCGGTGCCCTTCCGGCCTCCCATCTTTGCCTTTGAAGGCGGCCTGTCTGATCGTCACCATCGTTGCTGAAAGGGCTTGCCCGCCCACCACCAGCGAGCGGGGCTTTGCCGCGCCCCTCAGGCAGGCTATAATCCACCGCATGACCAGGCGACGAATCAACCAGCTTGAAGAACGGCTGGAGCGGCTGATCGAAGGCGGGTTCTCCCGCCTCTTCCGCGCGTCAGTGCACCCGCGGGAAGTGGCCGTGCAACTGGCCCATGCCATTGAGGACAACCTTCTGGCTGGCCCGGAAGAGCGCGAGTTAGCCCCGACCCAGTACCAGATCCGGCTTAACCCGCACGATCACCGCCTCCTGCTGGCAGAGATGCCCGATCTGGGGGGACAACTGGCCCGCCAGGTGGTGACATATTGCCAGGAAGCCCGGCTGATCCTGCTCAGCACGCCGGAAGTCAGCCTGCTGGCTGACGCGGACATCCCACGCCAGCAGGTGCAGATCACTGCCCAGCACCGCGCACGCAAGCATGACACTACCCAGATTCTGGAGCCGGTTCAGCCCGGCCTACCGGTCATGGCGTCGCCCCCGGCAGGAGCGCAACTGATTGTGGACGGCAAGCGAATCGTCGCCCTGAACCTTGAAGTCTTCAACGTGGGCCGGCATCCGGACAACGATCTGATTCTGGAAGACCTGCGCGTCTCCCGCCATCATCTCCAGATTCGACTGCGCCAGGGCCGTTATGTGCTCTACGACCGTCATAGCCGGAGCGGCACTTACGTCAACGGCCAGCGTACCAGCGAGCACATCCTCTCTTCAGGCGATGTCATCCGGATTGGGGGAGTCTCCCTGCTTTACCTGGATGACGAGCAGCCGGACCGCACGATGGCCGACACCCAGCTTGACCTGCATCCGCCCCAACCGCCTGAAGGATCGACCCCGTGAACGAAGCGGTATTGCTCCTCATCCTGCGGCTGAGCGCAGCCGGGTTACTCCTCCTGTTTGTTGGCGCCCTGCTCCTGTTGCTCTGGCGGGATTACCAGGTCACCACGCGGGAGATCGAACAGCGACGCATCCCGCGCGGGCGGCTGATCGTCCTGGCCTCAGATAGCGACGAAGTTCCGCTGGACACCGAGTTCCCGCTGCTCCCGCTCACCAGCCTGGGACGCGCCCCCACTAACACTGTGCATCTGGCCGATACATTCGCCAGTAACGAACACGCCCTGATCACCTACCGTGAAGGCAACTGGTGGCTGGAGGATCGGGGAAGCAGCAACGGCACCTTTCTGAACGGCTCGCGCGTCCGTGAGCCGGTCATCCTGAGCAGCGGCGACCTGATCGGCATCGGACGTGTAACATTGCGCCTGCAACTGGAGTAGGCCGCCAGGGACTTTCTGTGTAGCGAAGCAATCCTGCTGCGATATTGCCTGAGGAAAACAGGAGGAAGAAATCGATGGAGTTAGATCTTCAGGGTCTGCGAGCGCTGGTCACAGCCGCCAGCCGCGGCCTGGGCGCTGCCACCGCCCGGCAACTCAGCCTGGAAGGCGCGCAGGTAGCCATCTGCAGCCGCGATTCTGAGCGCATCGCGGCTACCGCGGCCCGCATCAGTGCCGAAAGCCGCCAGCGGGTGATCCCGCTGACCGCTGATGTCAGCGATCCGCAGGCGGCGACACAGCTGGTGGCCGAGGCAGTCGACGCACTGGGCGGCCTGGACATCCTGATCACCAACGCCGGCGGCCCGCCATCCGGCCCCTTTGTGGCGCTGGGTGCTGATGCCTGGGAAGCCGCAGTGCAGACCACGTTGCTGAGTGCGGTGCACCTGATCCAGGCCGCGCTGCCCCATCTGCGTACCTCCCGGTATCCGGCCATCCTGACTCTGACCTCCTATTCGGCCAAGCAACCCATTCCCAACCTGGTGCTGTCCAACAGCCTGCGTGCGGCTGTTATCGGCCTCACGAAGACGCTGGCCAGCGAGCTTGGCCCGGAGGGTATCCGGGTGAACAGCATCATGCCAGGTTGGACACGCACCGAGCGCGTGACCGAACTGATGGAGGCCCGCGCCCGGCAAAAAGGCACCGACATCGAAACGGAGATCGCCGCGCAGGTGGCGGCCATCCCGCTGCGCCGTATGGCTGAGCCGGAGGAGTTCGCCCGCGTAGCGGCTTTTCTGTGCTCCCCGGCGGCATCCTACATTCATGGAGCGATGATCCCGGTTGATGGCGGTGCGATTCTGGCGGCGCTTTAGCTGCCGCCTCGCTTGCAACACGTCTGCGCGTTCCGGATAGCAACAACCGTTACTCAAGGAGAAGGATGCATGGAATCGGTACGAATCGGTGTGATCGGCGGATCGGGCCTCTACAAGATGGAGGAACTGACCGATCTCAGAACCTATGACCTGGAGACGCCATTCGGCAAACCCAGTGCGCCGATCGTGGTTGGCACACTGCGCGGTCACCGCGTCGCCTTCATCCCCCGTCATGGGATCGGCCATCGCTACATGCCTTCAGAGGTCCCCTACCGCGCCAATATCTTTGCTCTCAAGCTTATGGGTGTCACCCACATCATTGGCGTCAGCGCCTGCGGCTCGCTACAGGCTACCTATGCGCCCGGCCACATGGTCATCCCCGACCAGCTTGTTGACCTGACCTATGGCCGTCCGCGCACCTTCTTCGGCGACGGTCTAGTCGCCCACGTCTCGGTTGCCGAACCCTTTGCTCACCGGCTTAGCCAGTTGTTGTACGAGTCTGTACGTGCCGTTGGCGGGATCGCCCACCGCGGCGGCACCTTCCTCACCGTGGAAGGACCGCGCTTCAGCACCAGGGGGGAGAGTTTCGTCTTCCGTCAGTGGGGGATGGGCCTTATCGGCATGACCACCAGCCCGGAAGCCTACCTAGCCCGCGAAGCCGAAATGCATTACGCCGTCATCGGGCATGTCACCGACTACGACTCCTGGCACGAGAGCGAAGAACCGGTGACGGTGGAGATGGTGGTTGCCACCATGCAGCGGAGCATTGCCGTCGCCCAGCAAGCCGTCGCTCACGCCGTCGCCGAGCTGGGTGCCAATCCTGACGCTTACACTGAAGAAGAGATCACCAACGCCCTGAAGGCGGCCTTCATCACCAACCGCGAGGTCGTGCCTGCCGGGGTGGTGGAACGCCTGCGTCCGATCATCGGCAAGTACTTCAGTTGATCGAAAGCGCCAGCCATGACTTTCGCCAGGGTCACCCACAACGCCCACCTGCGTGAGCGCAACCTGCTTATTCTGGGCGGGTTGTTCCTGTTAGTTGCGGCTGTGACGCTCAGCGTGGCGGCGAACAACGGGTGGGCGCTGGTGCTCTTTGGCGTATGGCTGGCCGCCGCCGTCTTCGGGCACCAGACACTGGATCGTCTGCTGCCTCAGCGTGATCCCCTGATCTTCGCCATTGCCATGCTGCTGAGCGGCTGGGGACTGCTGACGATCCAGCGTCTGGCGCCAAACTTTGCCTGGCGGCAGGCGATCTGGCTGCTGCTGAGCATCCTGGCGATGTTGGCTATCAGCACCCTGCCGATCCACATGCGCTGGCTGCGCCGCTACCGCTACACGTGGTTACTGGGCGGCCTGGCGCTGTTGCTGGTCAGCATCATCCTGGGGGTCAACCCTTCCGGCGCGGGGCCGCGCCTGTGGCTGGGAGCGTGGGGACTGTATTTCCAGCCCTCCGAATTGCTCAAGCTGGCGTTGGTTATCTTCTTGGCCAGCTATATGGCCGACTACCGCGATGACCTGCGAAACCCCAACGGCTTCGCCAGAAAGCTGCCGTCACTCCGCCCGTTCGGGCCACTGCTCCTGATGTGGGGCATCTGCATCATCGTCACCGTGTGGCAGCAGGATCTGGGCGCGGCGACCATGCTCTTCGTGGTTTTTCTGACGCTGCTCTACATCGCCACCGGCCAGATCACCTATGTGATTTTCGGCCTGCTGTTGCTCCTGCTGGCCGTTGTGGTAGCTTACCGGCTGTTCAGCGTGGTGGAACTGCGCATTGAAGTCTGGCTGAATCCCTGGCCGGAAGCCAGCGATCGGGCCTTCCAGATCGTGCAAAGTCTGCTGGCGGTAGCATCCGGCGGCGTGCTCGGCCAGGGAATCGGCCTTGGCCTGCCCGTTTATGTGCCCGTCGTGCACTCCGATTTCATCTTTGCGGCTATCGCCGAAGAATGGGGGCTGGTAGGCACGCTGGCGGTCATCGCCTTTCTGGCCGTACTGGTGGTTCGCGGCATGCAGCTGGCGGCTCTGTGGCCGGAGTCGCATTTCCGCACCCTGCTGGCCGCCGGTCTCAGCGTCCAGCTGGCCACCCAGAGCCTGCTGATCATAGGCGGCGTGCTCAAGGTGATCCCTCTGACCGGCGTTACCCTGCCCTTCATGAGTTACGGCGGCAGTTCACTGTTGATGAACTTCGGCCTGATCGGGCTGCTGCTGATGCTCTCCGCCCCGCCACGCTGGCAGCAGGAGGACAGGGCGCTATGACCGAGCTGCGCCGGGTTACAGGCGGCGTGTTGCTGGCCTTCCTGGTCATGGCACTGGCAGCCACCTATTGGGGCATCATCCGTAGCGACGATCTGCTCCGTAGAGCAGACAACCCGCGCCTGATCGAGGCCGAACGGGTTCTCCAGCGCGGGCGAATCTACGACGAGCATGGGATGCTCCTGGCCGAGACAAGCACCGACTACAATGGGCGCGGGCTACGCCGCCTGTATCCACATCCGGAAGCCGCCCCGCCGGTTGGCTATTACAGTCTGCGCTATGGCACTGCCGGCATCGAAACCACCTATGATGCGCTGCTACGCGGGGAAATCGGCCCCGGGCCGCTGGATACCGCCCTGCGCGGCCTGCTTCACCAGCCAGCCGTCGGCGGCGATGTCCGATTGACCCTGAACCTGCAGGTGCAACAGGCAGCCATGCAAGCCCTGGCGAACCGCAGCGGGGCAGCGGTCGTGATCACGGTGCCGGATGGCGGTGTCCGGGCGCTGGCCAGCGCCCCCAGCTATGACCCTAACTTTCTGGATGAAGACTGGCCGGTACTGATCCAGTCGCCGGATGCACCGCTACTCAACCGGGTGACTCAGGGTCTATACCAGCCGGGCGGTATACTGCAGACGGCCCTGCTGGCGGCCCTGCTGGCGGAGCGCAGCCCGATCGATCGCATCGTGCCAACCGCCACCGAAACGGTCAGTGTCAATGGCCTGGAACTCTCCTGCGGCGCCACCGCCCCCCGCGAAGGACTCACCCTGCCGGAAGCCTACCAGTATGGCTGCCCCGGCGCTTTCGCCCGGCTAACCACCCTGCTGGAGACTAACCGGATCGATGGCGCCCTGTGGCGTTTTGGCCTGCTCACCCCGCCGGAACTGCTGGGCCTGGGCACGGCCACCGCCGATTCGCCAATGCCGCTTTCGTTACAGGAAACGCGGGACGCTGTCATCGCCAGCTTGGTTGGCCAGGGGCCACTGACAGTAACGCCGCTGCAGGTTCTGGAGCTGGTCGCCGCCATCGCCAACAACGGCAACGCCCCGCTCTTCCGCCTGGTTGACGCCATTCGCCTGCCCGGCGAAGATGCCTGGCAGTCCGTCCCGCCGAGTGGACTCTCCCGCGCCTTGCTCACCCGCGAGAATGCCCACCTGATGCAGGGCTACATGGCTGCAGCTGTGGCCGAAGGCGCCGCAACCGCAGCGCAAGACATGAGCAGCTTTCCCATCCTCGGCCATGCCGCCACAGCTTACGCCGGGCCAGAGGCCAGGCCGCTACAGTGGTTTGCCGGCACGATCGTCTTCCCGAATGGTACGGCGGTAGTTACGGTCGTCGTCCTTGAAGATACGCCTGCCGTCGATGAGGCAGCCCGCGCCGGGGGGCTGATTCTGGACACAGCAGCCCGCTTCTACGGGCCATCCCCGGCCACCAGACGCTAAAACGCCCCGCCAGTCTGAACGACCGGCGAGGCGTCCCAGCGGCCACCGTCAGGCAGCGTCAACCAATCGCAGCGGCGGTATAAGCCCGCAGCGCCTGGACGTATTCAGTCAGGGCTTTATCTCCCTGCCCACGTAATTGCTCCAGCAACGAGTCCATGATCGGCAGCAGCTTCTGGCCGTACTGAGCGGCCTCGGCATCGATTTTGGCCCGTGCCGCTTCCAGCGACTCCTGACGCAGCAGTTCACGGATAAAACGTAGTTCCGCCGGCATACTCTCCTGCGCCAGCCGGGTAATCGTCTCCCCGACCTGCTTGAGCTTCTCCGCCAGCGCCTGGTCACCGCGCTCCTCGGCTGCCCGCTGATTGGCGTCCAGCAGGGCCATGAACACCTCATCTACATAGGCCAGGTTGCGCAGCAGGGCCTCTTCCATATTCTCACTATGCACGATCTGGCTGAGGATAGCCGCCGCGGTCTCGGCACGTGCCTCCTGCTGCTTCCGGATGGTCTCCGTTAATTCCGTCAGGCGGCTGCGCAGTGCCTCCAGCTGCACCTTTTCCGGCTCCACAGCAGCGTCGATGCGTTCGGTCAACTCCTGGAAGAAGCGGTAGTCAAAGGCCGGGTACTGCAAGCCGACCAGCGCCTGCAACCGGTCATCATCGCCTGCGCTGCGGATCACCAGGTCGACAAACGCGTCCAGGGTAGGCCGTTCGCCCAGCGCCTGCAGGTCCCGAACAGCCGCCTCAATCGCCCTGTCCTGAGCTTCTGCCTGCTGCAGCAGCTCTTTGCCCGCACTGGAAAGGGTGACCACCTGATCGCGCACCATCATGGCATGAGCGGCCAGGTCCTGCCGTCCGCTCAGCTGGGCGTTTTCTGCGGCCACTGACAGGATTTCCAGGAACTCCCGGTCGATCTGGCTATCATACTGCTGCACCAGCGCCGGAATCTGCTCTTCATCTGTCTGAAGGAACATCTCCACCAGCCGCAGCCTGGCCCGCTGCGCCTCCAGCATTTCCGGCGTAATGCCATCCGCCGCCAGAACCGCTTCGATCAACCCCTGCAGGCTCAGCATTGTGCGTGGCTGGAACATATACCCGCGTCGCTGTTCCGGCGGGGTGCCATTCATCACCACCTTGACCAGCTGGCCGATCACGCGCTCCTGATCCTGCCTCTGCAAACCAAGCTCCATCGGCACATAGACCAGCAGCAATTCCTTGGCTGGATCGTGGTACAGCAGCGGCGCGAGCAGGCCGACACGGTAGCCGCAATGGGGACATGTCGCTGTGCCACTCTGGCCGGAGAGGAAACGTGCCTTGGCCGAAGGATCGCGGCCAACATCAATGATCTGCTCGACCTGGGCCGGGTAAGGCTGGCGGCAATTGGGACAGGTGACCATGTTGCCCCTGCCCATTTGATTCAGGGTCATGTTGCGCTCCGATCTCTTTCTTGATGCTGGTATACCTGGCGGCGCGGTATGGTGAAATAGAATGTCGAACCCTGCCCCGGCACACTGTGTACGCCGATCTTGCCGCCATGCGCTTCCACGACAGCCCGCGCCAGATACAGCCCCAGGCCGGTTCCCTGCGTCTTACGGGTCAACGCATCATCCACGCGGTAGAACCGGTCGAAGATGCGCTCCCACTCCTCCTGTGGAATGCCCACCCCCTGATCCTGCACGGCGATCCGCACCTCACCGGGGGTATACGTGCCGCTGATGCGCACCTCGCCTCCCCGCGGCGAATACTTGACCGCATTGCTGACCAAGTTGTCAATCACCTGCCGCAGGCGGCTGGCGTCACCCGGCACCGCCGGGAAATCACGGGGAAACTCCACCACAAATCGGTGTTTATCCGTCTGTGTCCTGAAGCGTTCCACCACCGCTTGGGCCAGCTCGTCAAGCATGACCTCCTCGTACTTGAGGACCATGCCTTCCGCCTGCAATTTAGAAGCCGCCAGCAGGTTCTCGATCAGTTCCGTTAACCGGTCAGCTTCTTCCCCGATCACCTGCAGGCCGTTGCGAACTACCTGTTCATCCCATTTGGCGTCTTCGCGCAGCAGCGTTTCCGCGTAGCCCTTGATCAGCGCTACGGGCGTCTTCAGCTCATGCGAGATCACGGAGATGAAAGTGGACTTCATCTTCTGCGCTTCGCGGAAGTGCGAGATATCCCGCACGTTGATGATGATGTTGATCAGGCGTCCTTCGTTATCGATCAACGGCGCGCAGGTCATCCCGACACCGAGCACCGTGCCGTCTGCACGAAGCAGATCGCCTTCCACGTACAGCGTCTCAGAGGCTCTGTTGGCGCTTGGCCATGGCCAACCAGCCTGCATGGCGTCCACCAGGTCCTGGCCCTGTGGACGGCCTGCCCAGCGGATCACCACGTCATAGGGCTTGCCGACCACATGATCCGGCGTCCAGCCAGTCATGCGGGCCATCGCCTTGTTGAAGGTCTGGATCGTCCGCCCGCCATCCAGGATCATCACCCCATCGGCGCTATTTTCCAAGATGCGGGCCAGCCGCTGGCGTTCCTGGTTGACGGCCTGGTATAGCCGGGCATTGTGCACGGCAATGGCGGCCTGGTCAGCAAAACTCTGCAGGACGCGGCGGTCGTTGAGCGTCGTCGCTGCGGTGAACGAGCGAAAAACATAGATCACGCCGACAAATTCCTGGCCGAGCATCATCGGCAGGGCGATCATCTGGCGTAGCGGAAGCTGCAGTCTTTCCGCCACACGGCGCAGCTTGGCCTCAAAATCGGCAATAACGATCCCCTCGCCGCTATCGGTAACACCTGTCAGCAACGGGGTGAAGACCGCCACATCCTCCGGGGCAGCGCCAATCAGCGCCCGCACCCGCAACGCGCCATCCTCCCCCTCGCGCAGGGCCATCAGCCCGACTTCTCCGGCCAGCATAGAAACTGAAGCACGCAGAATCAGGCGCAGGACCTCGCCCAGATCAAGCTGGGAGGTCATGGCCCGCGTGATTTCAAGGAGAAAGTCGCGCTGTCGGACGCGATAGTCAGGTAGCAGAAACATGATGTTATTCTAGCATGGCCGCCTGAGGCAGGTAAGCCGCTCCGCCAGTTTCTTGCGCACTTCTAATACATCCTCCGGCGGCAGACACAACAGGAGGCACAGCGCGGTGCTGTGCCTCCTGCATCATCTGGGCGCAGGCTCAGAGCAGCGCGGCTTCCGCCTTGCTGAGTGCCCGGTCAAATATCTGCAACGCCTCGGTGGCGATCTCCCTGGTCAGGTTAAGCGGCGGCATAAAGCGCAGCGCGCTGACGCCACAGCTCAGCAACAGCAGCCCTTCATCAAAGCTGTGCAGGATGGCCTCGTGCATCAAATCGGGCGCCGGCTCTTTGGTCTTCCGGGACTTCACCAGCTCAATCCCGACCATCAAGCCTTTGCCGCGCACCTGGCCGATGCTGGGATGGCGGGGGATCAGCTCCTCCAGACCGTCCATCAGGAACTCGCCCATTTCTGCCGCATTGGCGATATAGCCTTCTTCCAGCAACTCGATCGTCGCCAGGGCAGCTGCGCAGGCCACCGGGTTGCCGCCAAAGGTGCTGCCCTGCGCCCCGCGCCCCCAGGTCATCACGCTCTCGCGGGCGATCACTGCGCCCAGCGGCATCCCACTGGCAATCCCCTTGGCGCTGCAAACGATGTCTGGTTCCACACCCCAGTGCTCCACGGCCCACCATTTGCCCGTCCGGCCCATCCCGCTCTGTACTTCATCGACAATCAGCAGGATGCCGTGCCGGTCACACAACGCACGCAAACCGGGCAGGAAACTATCCGGAGGCACAATATAGCCACCTTCGCCCTGAATCGGTTCTACCAGGATGCCCGCCACTTCCTCAGCCGGGACAATCGTGCGGAAGATCGTCCCTTCAATATATTCGAGCACGCGCTCGCCGTAATCCTTCTGGCCGTCAAGATTGAGCAGGGGGCGGTAAGGATCAGGATAGGGGACGTGAGTAACCCCCGGCATCATCGGGAAATAATCGGCGCGCTGTTTGAATTTGCTGCTGGTGAAGGCCAGCGCGCCCATCGTGCGGCCATGGAACCCGCCAATGAAACCAATGAACTGCGCGCGCCCGGTATAATAGCGGGCCAGCTTGAGGGCGGCCTCGACAGCCTCCGTGCCAGAATTACAGAAATAGACCCGCGCCTGTTCCTGAAAGGGCGCAATCTCGTCCAGCTTTTCGGCCAGCTTGACGCCCATCGGCTCGTAAAAGTCCGTGCCGGACATATGCAGGTAACGGGTGGCCTGTTCCTGGACAGCTTTGACCACGCGGGGATGGGCGTGACCGGTCGAGAGCACAGCTATACCGCTGGTGAAATCAATATACCGGTTGCCGTCCACATCCCAGACTTCACAGCCTTTTCCGTGGTCAATGACGAAAGGGTAATCCCGCATGTACGATGGCGTGATCACCTTCTGATCACGCTCAATGATCGCCTTGGCCCTAGGCCCTGGCGTAAGCACGATGTTACTCATATGCTTCCTCCATGTTTGTGAACCAGAGACCTCTCTTAGTTTCGTCCGGCAGCCTCCAACTCCTGGATAGCCAACGCCGCAGCGCCAATGATGGCCACATCTTCCCCGAGAGCCGCCGGGACGATGGCGGCTTGCTCATAATAGGCAGGGTCAATCACATGCGCGCGGGCCGCCTGACGCATTGGCTCAAACAACAACTCGCCGAGGTTACTCACCCCGCCGCCTACCACAAAGATGGTCGGGTTAAACAGGTGCATCAGGCTGGCAATGCTGTACCCGATCAGGCGTCCGGAGCGCGTCACCGCCTCCAGTGCCAGCGGGTCGCCAGCCTGCGCCGCCTGGCCGACCGTCTTGCCGGTGATCGCATCCAGGTCGCCGTTGACCATCTCCGTCACCAGCGACTGCGCTCCTTCGCGGATGCGCCGGGCCACATAGCGGGCCAGCCCAGGCCCGGATGCTTCAATCTCCAGCGTGGAAACGCGCTCGCCATCTACCAGAATCACGGTATGGCCTAGCTCGCCCGCCAGCCCGTGAGCGCCAGTGAAGAGCTTCCCATCGATGACGATGCCACCGCCAATGCCGGTACTGACGGTGATGTAGATGGCATGCGTGTGCCCGCGCGCCGCGCCGTTGTACACCTCCGCCAGGGCGGCGACATTGGCATCATTGCCAATGTAGGTGGGGATGCCCGGAAAGCGCTCCTGAGCAATCCGTCCCAGCGGGACATCTACCCAGCCCTGCAGGTTCGGCGGGGAGACAATCCGCCCGGTAACCGGGTCGATCGGCCCCGGCGAGGAGATACCGATTGCCTGCACCGGCTCGTCGCTCGCGTCAATGATCCCGGCGATCAGATTCAGAATGCGCGGGATGGTTACCGCCGGCCCCTCCCAGGAACGGGTCGGTTCCTCAACCCGCTTCAACAGGGTATATGACTCATCGAGGAGAGCAACACGGATGCGTGTCCCCCCCAGATCCACACCCACAATGCGCATAGACTCCAGCACCTATCCTGGTTTAGCCAGTCTCAGGCGATGTAGTGACCTGATCACCAGCCTCCGTACTGGTCGTATCCTACCTGCTGCCTGGACTGGCCCCGCTCACATCCGGCAGTTGTGTGCCGTCAATAGCATGTTAGAATTGCTGTCCGGGATTGTAACCCGTCTCCGGCAGTTGTGGCTAGAGTTAAAAACGCATGGCCAAGTCAACCATCACCCCGGTGCGTCGCCAGTACCTGGACATCAAGAGCCAGTATCCTGACACCATTGTCTTCTTCCGGCTGGGCGACTTCTACGAAACCTTCGATCAGGATGCCGAAGTCGCCGCCCGCGAACTTGACCTGGTGCTGACCAGCCGCCCGGTCTCCAAGCATCAGCGCGTTCCCATGGCGGGCATCCCCTACCATGCCGTGGAAAACTACGTGGCGCGGCTGATCGAAAAGGGGTATCACGTAGCCATCTGCGAACAAATGGGCACCACGCCGATCAACGGCCTCGTCCCACGGGAAGTCACCCGTGTGATCACGCCCGGCACGGTCATCGAACCGGGACTCCTGGCCGAGCGCCGCAACAACTACCTGCTGGCCGTGTATCCGGAACGGGACAAGCACGGCAGCTGGACACGCGCCGGGCTGGCCTACGTGGACATCACGACCGGCGAATTTGCCGCTACCCAGCTTGAAGGCGAGCAAACGCCGGTCAGCGTGATGGAGGAACTGGCTCGCCTGGCCCCGCGGGAGGTGATTTTCCCGCAAAGCTGGGCCGAGCGCGGCATCACCCTGCCGCCCGGCTCCCACCTGACGCCGTTCTCTGACTGGCACTTTGAAACCGGCAATGCCCGGCAGGCGCTGCTGAGTCATTTTGGCATACGCGATCTGCACGGCTTTGACCTGGAAAGCCGCCCGCTGGCCGTCAATGCTGCCGGCGCCATCCTGCAATACCTGGCCGATACCCAGCGCAATGCGCTCAGGCAACTGGCTACCCTGCGCGCCTACTCCACCGAGTCGTTCATGCTGCTTGACCGGGCCACGCGCCGTAACCTGGAACTGACCGAGACCATCCGCACGGGCGAGACCCAGGGCAGCCTGCTGGGTGTGCTGGACCGCACCGTCACCCCGATGGGTGGGCGACTGCTGCGGCGCTGGCTTGGCCAGCCGCTGCTTGATCTCAAGCAACTGGTTGCCCGGCAGGACGCCATCGAAGCCCTCTTTCAGCACGTCAGCATTCGCAATGAAGTCCTGGCGACACTCAAAGGCGTGGCCGATCTGGAGCGCCTGACCAATCGCGTCATCGGCGGCAACGCTGGCCCGCGCGATCTGGTGGCCCTACGGCAGAGCCTGGAAGCGATCCCCGCCCTCCGCGCCCTGATCGTCTCCCTGCCCGCGCTGGCCTCCCTGCATGATGCCCTGGACCCATCCGACGAGGTAGCGGATCTGATCAGGCGTGCCATCGCCGACGATCCCCCGGCCACCCTCAACACCATTGGCGTGATTCGTCCCGGCTATTCGCCAGAACTGGACGGCATCCACGCCTCCAGTCGGGATGCCAAAGCCTGGGTTGCCAGCCTCGAATCGGTCGAACGCGAACGCACCGGCATCAAGACGCTCAAGGTCGGCTTCAACAAAGTCTTTGGCTACTACATCGAGATCAGCAAGGCACAGAGCAAGAACGCCCCGTCAGAATACATCCGCAAGCAGACGCTGGTCAACAGCGAGCGCTATATCACGCCGGAACTCAAAGAATACGAATCGCTGATCCTCAATGCTGAGGAGCGCATCCTGGAGGTCGAATCCCGCCTGTTCCGGGAAGTGCTGCAGGTCGTCGCCAGCCACAGTGACCGCCTGCTGCGTACCGCCAATGCCCTGGCTCACCTGGATGTCTTCGCCGCGCTGGCTGAGGTCGCTGCCCGCGAAGGTTACACGCGCCCCACGCTCACCGAGGATGACGTACTGATCATTCGCCAGGGCCGCCACCCCGTGGTGGAAAAGCTGCTGCGGGAAGAGCGTTACGTCCCCAACGACGTGACCTTTGACGCCGACCAACGCCTGCTGATCATCACCGGGCCGAATATGTCCGGCAAGAGCACCTTCATCCGCCAGGTCGCTCTGATCACACTGATGGCCCAGATCGGCAGCTTTGTCCCGGCGGAAAGCGCCACGATCGGCCTGGTTGACCGCATCTTCACCCGCATCGGCGCCCAGGACGAAATCCACGCCGGGCAGAGCACCTTCATGGTGGAGATGGTGGAAACAGCGCGTATCCTTTCCGGTGGCACACGGCGCAGCCTGGTCATCCTTGACGAAGTCGGGCGCGGTACCAGCACCTACGATGGCATGGCCATTGCCCGCGCCGTGGTCGAGTACCTGCACAACAGTCCTCATCTGGGCTGTAAGACACTCTTCGCCACCCATTACCACGAACTGACCGAACTGGCTAACATCCTGCCCCGCGTCCGCAATTACAATGTGGCGGTGGCTGAAGAAGGGGATAACGTGGTCTTCCTGCACAAGGTATTGCCCGGCGGGGCCAACCGCTCCTATGGCATCCACGTCGCCAAGCTGGCCGGCATCCCCAAAGGCGTGATCAATCGCGCCAACGAAATTCTGGCCGAACTGGAGGAAGCCGGCAGCGACTTCACTATCAAGTCCCGGCAGCCCGGCGCGCCCACCCAGCTTAGCCTGTTTTCCATAGAACCACCGGAAGTCATCCGCATCCTGCGCGAACTGAAGATCGATGAGCTAACGCCACTGGACGCGATCACCAAACTCTACGAACTGAAGCGTCTGGCTACAGAGGAGAGCTAAACGGTATGCCAAAGTACAACTACATTTGCCATACCTGCGCCAACCGCTTCGAGGTCCGCCTTTCCTACGCCGAGGTGGATACCGCCCACCCTGTCTGCCCGGATTGCGGCAGCGCGGATTGCGAACGCGGATTGAGCCGGATCCACTTCATCACCGAGACAGGCGGCAACGGCCACAGCCATAGCGGCGGCTGTAGCGGCTGCGCTGGCGGCAGTTGCAGCACGTGCGCACACTGACGCCCGGCAGCAGGCGCGCCCGCCGTACGGCTTCCCGGCGGCATCCGCAAGCACCAAAGGGATACCAGCGATGGACGACCTGAAGCTTGTCACGTATTGCGGGCTGTACTGCCGGCTGTGCGCTCAGTGTGGACGCATTCCCCGGCAGGCACAGCGCCTGCGCGAGTCTATGGATCGGGAGGGGTATCCGTTCTGGGGCCAAGCGATTCCCGGCTTTGAGGCCTTCTGGCAGTTTCTGGCCGACCTGGCAGACGAAAGCCGGCAGTGCCTGGGTTGTCGCAGCGGCGCCTGTGGCAACCCCGATTGCGCGATTCGCCGCTGCGCCGTCGAACGCGGGATCACCGTCTGCCCGCTATGCGAAGATTACCCCTGCGAGCATATCAACACCCTGGCCGCCCGCTACCCTACCCTGATCGCTGACGGGTTGCGGCTGAAAGACCTCGGTCTGCACGCCTGGATCGCATATCAGGAGGCGCGTGCTGCCACAGGCTTTGCCTACTGCGACATTCGCTACGACTGATGCTGGCTAAGCACGACAACGGGGGGCGAGACGCTGCTCGCTCCCCGTTTCTCCAGCCGGGCACAGTGGATTCACCGCGCAACAGCCGCGACTTCCTCCGCCTCAGACTCGACTGCTGCGCCAGGCTGGTGCGCCTTCTCCGCCGCCAGGACCCGCTGTAGCGCCAGGATGCTGACCTCGAGCATATCCGGCGTCGGTTCGTTGGTCGTCAGTTTCTGCAATGCCAGGCTGGGTGCGACCAGCGCCCGGATCCAGCGCCGGTTCATCCGCGCCGCAGTGAACTTGATGTACTCATAGGCGATGCCCGCGATCACCGGAATCAGCAGCACGCGGGAAAGCAGCAACCAGACTAGCGGAGGGCGACCCAGCAGCGAGAAGACCAGCACGCTGATCACCGCTACCACCAGCAGGAACCCCGTCCCACAACGCGGATGCTCCAGCGGGAAGCGGGCCACGCTCTCCGGGGTGAGCGGTGCACCCGCTTCATAGGCGTTGATCGTCTTGTGTTCCGCGCCGTGATACTGAAAGATGCGGGCGATATCGGGCATCCGGCCAATGGCCCAGATGTAGCCGATGATCAGGAGCAGGCGGATGACTCCCTCCACAATATTGGTCAGCAGTTCGCTGTGTTCAAGGCCCAATACGCTTTCCAAGCCGCCCGCAGCAGCCGCCGGCAACAGGAAGAACAGCCCAATCCCGAACACCAGGGCGAAGAGCACCGTCCCGATGCCAAGCGGACCGCTGAAGCTCACATTGTCTTCCTCGCCCAGGGCAACATCTGCTGACCACATCAGCGCCCGTGTGCCCAGCCCCAGCGCATCCCACAGCAGCGTCATGCCCCGCAGAAACGGAATACGGCTGATCGGCCCACGATACAACGCCGCATTAACTGGCTGCTCATGAACGACGATCTCGCCCTTGGGGTTACGGACGGCCACGGCGACGCTGTGCGCCCCGCGCATCATCACCCCTTCCATCACCGCCTGCCCGCCATAGGAGAACTTGAGCGGTTTCTTCTCCATGGTAGCGCTGGGGGATAGTTCACTTTCCGCCGCCACCCCGCTGAAAAGCGTCGCCGCGCTGGCCACAAGGATTCGCCTGAAAGTCTGCTGCCATGCAAGCTTCTTCATCGTCCTCTACACTCTCTCACGCATTACATCCCGCGCCGAACACATTAATTCGCCGGTCGAATGTCCCGCACATTAAGCTGGGGCTTCAGGCGTCCGTTCCATTCATTCACCTCAAGATGATACGCCACATCCACCCGCCGAGGTAGGCTGTCCATCTGCTCACCACTGCGAAAGGCGATGGCGTCAATCCGGAAGCCCATCTCCCCCAGCGTCAGTTTGAGATGCGCACCATCCTTGCCCACCCGCCGCGCATCCAGCACCTGCACATTGCCCGTCATCAGAAGCGGCTGCGGATTGCGGTGTCCGAACGGCTCCAGCTGACCGAGCGCCTGCGCCAGTTCCAGCGTGATCTGCTCCATTGGCACTTCGGCGTCGATCATCAGGGCCGGGCGCAATTCCTGCCCGCGCAACTGTTGCTCCGCCAGATGGAACAACCGATCCTTGAGGTCAAACAGATTCTCCCGGCGGACGGAAAAGCCCGCCGCCTGGGAATGGCCGCCATGCCGGATCAGCAGGTCTGCACACGCATCCAGTGCCCGCACAATATCAAATTCCGGGATACTGCGGCATGACCCCCGGCACTCATCCTCGCCCACTTCAATGACCACTGCCGGGCGGTAGAATTCCTCGGCCAGCCGCCCAGCCACCAGCCCGACCAGCCCTGATGGAAACGACCGATCCGCGGCAAAGATCAGCGGCAGGTCGCCTTCCAGCTCTGTCAGCGCCAGTTCGCGGACCTTGATCTGGGCCAGGCGCGTTTCATCCTGGCGGCGTATATTCAGGGCGTTCAACTCCGCCGCCAGCGCCACCGCCTCGCTCAGATCGGACGTGGTCAGCAGCTCACAGGCCTGACTGGCGCTCTCCAGCCGGCCTGCAGCATTCAGGCGCGGCCCCAGGGCAAAGCCAATGCTGGTGGAGTTCACCTGGCCGGGACGCAATCCCGCCGCTTCGATCAGCGCATACAGGCCGGGACGCCGGGCGGTGTTGAGTACCTTCAGTCCACGCCGTACCAGCGCCCGGTTCAGCGGGCGATCCAGCGGCACCAGGTCGGCCACCGTACCAATCGCCACCAGATCCAGCAGGTCCTCGGCATCCAGGGCGACCGGCTCGTTCAGCTGGTGGGCGACCCGCAGCAACGCATCCGCCAGAAAGTATGCCACCCCGACCCCGGCCAGCATCTTCTCCGGAAACTGGCAGTCTTCCCGTTTGGGATCGATGACTGCCAGCGCAGCAGGCAGGATCGGCCCGACCGAATGATGATCGGTCACGATCATATCCAGCCCCAAAGAGACGCTGTCGGCCACCGCATCCAGATCGCGGATACCACAGTCGACGGTGATCACCAGCCGGAAGCCATCCTGCGCCAGCATACTCAGGGCCGTGGTGTTCAGGCCGTAGCCTTCTTCCACCCGGTGTGGGATGTACGGCTCGACGATCGCACCCAGAGCGCGCAGGGCTTGCACCAGCAACGCTGTCGCCGTCACACCATCGGTATCAAAATCGCCATATACGGCGATCGGCTCCTGATTGCGGATAGCCTGCCGGATGCGGGCTACCGCTTTGCTCATATCGGCCAGATCGAACGGATTGGCGTCAAGCGTTCCATCTCCCAGGAACTGCTGCGCCTCCGCCGCCGTGTTGATCCCCCGGTTGTAGAGCACCTGCGCCACCACCGGATGGAACTCGCCCAGCTGGCGCTGCACCGACGGCGGGATCACCGGCGAGATTCGCCAGCGTTTGGCCTGGGTCTGGTTCATCACAGAACCGATCATGCCTGCTCCAGTCATGAGAATACGGAGATTAGAGTAACACGTCCGCCACTGTCAGACAAACCTTGCCGCCCCTTCCTCGCTACGCTACGATACAGGAGCACCGACCTCTGCTTGTGGAGGAACGCCGATGACCCGTGTTGTTTTTATGGGTACGCCAGACTTCGCCGTGCCCGCGCTCCGCGCCCTGATCGAGGCCTCTGACTTCGAGGTGGTGGGCGTCGTCACTCAGCCCGATCGCCCTGCCGGTCGCGGCCAGGACCTGCGTCCTTCGCCGGTCAAGCTGGTGGCCCAAGTGGCAGGGGTGCCGGTCTTCCAGCCCCCCACACTACGCACCCCGGAAGCCTTCACCCACCTGGCAGGCTGGAAACCCGATCTGATCGTTGTGGCAGCCTTCGGGCAAATCCTGCGCCAGAACGTACTGGATCTCCCTCCCTATGGCTGCATCAACGTCCATGCCTCGTTGCTGCCCCGCTGGCGCGGCGCAGCGCCGATCCAGGCCGCCATCCGCGCCGGGGATACCGAGACCGGCATCACCATCATGCGCATGGACGCCGGGCTGGACACCGGTCCAATACTCGCCCAGCGAGCCATTCCGATCGGCCCGCGGGAGACTGGCCAGAGCCTGCATGATCGGCTGGCCACACTCGGCGGAGAACTGCTGCTGGAAACCCTGCCCGCTTACCTGGCCGGGACACTCACACCCCATCCGCAGCCAGATGACGAATCGCTGATCACCTATGCCGGACAGATCAAAAAAGAAGATGGCGCCATTGACTGGAACCAGAGTGCAGTAGCCATCGATCGGTTGGTACGCGCTTTTACTCCCTGGCCGGGAACTTTCACCCACTGGAACGGCCAACTGCTCAAGATCGTTGCCGGCCATCCGGCAGCCGGTGACACCGAGCCAGGGCGGGTTATCCCACGGGCAGAAGCATTCGCCATCGGCACGGGCGACGGACTATACGTGCCGGAGACAGTCCAGCTTGCGGGGAGGAAAGCCGTCAGCGCGACGGATTTTCTGCGCGGCAACAGCGCCATCCTCGGCGCGCGTCTGGGTTAGGCTGGAACCGGGATCGTCTGCAAAGCGTGCGGAACGATCAACAGGCGCGGTGCTGCCTGGCGCGCTCCGCACCACACCCGCGCCAGGGCAAAAGCCTCGTCCATCGTTGGCACTGGCGCCAGATGAGCATCCCTGGCCACGCCAGGATGCTCGGCGCCCACCACAATTACGCGGTAACGACGCAACAGCCGGGCGATCAGGTAGGCCCGCTGTTCACCCGGTTGGCAACCCTGCATCTCCATGCGGGCTGCCATACCTGCCAGATCGGCCTGTCCCCGCAGTGCCGTGATGAAATTCTGCTCGCCGGGACCCTGGCCTGCTCCCTCCGGGATAGGTGCAGGCAGGATGATCACCCCACCGGGACGGATAACCGGCCGGGCGCTCAAGCCCAGATAAGTCGCCGCCCGCGAGGCCTGATAGAGATTGACATCCTTGGGAGCGCCTACACCGGCCAGCACTACATCGTATGGCGCCTGAACCGGCAGTTCGTACAGCCGCCGCGCCTGACCGACCAGCGCATCGTGCACAGCGTCAGGCGGCCCGCTCAACTGGTTCACCACCCGGTAGTCCTGATCCAGAACGACGTTGTAGACCCACTGCGGCCCGGTCAGGCGTCCGGCTTGCCGGATGAAAACCTGAAAAGGGTTGCCATCCACCTGCCCCAGGCGAACCCCATCCCGCCCCAGAAAGCGCGGCCCGTGCGTCGCAGCGATGGTTTCGGCCCCACCACAGCCGATCACCACCGTCTTGGCCCCGCCAGAATAACCAGCGAACTGGTGCGGCTCCACCACGCCCAGCGCGATCGTCAGCGTTCCCGGCACAGTCAATCGCCGGTTGACCTGTACCGGGATTCCATCGATATCCCCGACGGTTGCAGCGTCAGCCGGGCGATGATCGACCACCTCATGCCGGTTGAGGATCGCCTCGCCCAGTTTCTCGCGCTTCTCCTCAGGCGTACTGGCCCGATGCATCCCCGTCGCACAGAGAAAGGACACACGCTCCAGTGGAAAACCCGCCACCCGCAGATCAGCCAGTGCACGCTCTGCCAGCACCCGGTCAGGGCCTGGCCGCGTAGCGTCGGTGAAGACAATGATCACCTGCCGCGCCCGGCGAACCAGCGCATCAAACATCTGGGGCGGTGCAACGGGCTGCGGCGGCGCTCCGGGCAGGCGGCCTGCCCCATCCGCCACATCTACCATCCACCCCTCCGGCGGCTGGATGGATAGCGTGCCACGGCCAAAAGGGACTTCGTAACGGGGCGAGGTCATGGAGCAAACGCATTTCCCAGGCCAGCTACCAGCCTGTCCATGGTATCGATCGGACTGGCACAATCCAGACGCAGGTACAGGCCCGCCCCAGGCGGATTAGCGTGGGCGTGACTGGCCAGCCGCAGTTGTTGACCGCACACGATGGCATACCCTCCGGCGACCGGGATGTGGCCGCTGACCAGAAAACGCTGCGGCGCGGGCGCCCCGGCTGACCAGACCCGCAGGTACTGCGTCAGCATATAGCCATATGCCTCGTCGCCATGCTCGCGCTCATTGCGGGTGAAGAAGGTATCCCACAGTAGATCAAAGCTGGAATCAGAGCGGTTGAGCACCAGGCTGCGCAACAGATGGTTGTAGCGGGGATCGTCAGGACCGCTGACTGCCAGGTAGTAGCGAGCCGCTTCGTCGTACGACTTGCCGCTGGTCTGCTCATAGTAGTCCCGCAACACAGCCAGGTCCTGCGCCGCCAGCACCCGATCAACGCGATCCAGCAACGCCCGGTGATCGAATGCGATCAGCCGGTTGTAGTTGCCGGGCATGGCTGCCAGTGGGGACGCCCCGCAGTGATTGATCAGGACTCCCGCCGCTGTACGCACCACAAACGGCAGCTGATCAAGAAACGCCATCACCTGCTCGCGGACGGCAGCCCCCGCCGCACTCAGCGCTGCTTCAAAGCCCGGCGTGTAGTCAACCTCCCCCCGACTGAGCGTCAGGCTGTACAGGTGGGGCAACTCATGGTTGCCCAGCAGTAAGATCACCGCCTCAGCGCCATAAGCCTCCTGCAGGCGGATCACGTCCAGGAGCATCTCCAGGCTACGGTCAGGGCGGGCTGAGCCGTTGTTATGGATCAGATCGCCGCACAAAATCAGTCGGTCCACCTGTCCGGCAGCGCGGAGGGCCAGGAAACGATCGCGATAGGCTTCATACGCTTCACCGTTACCGTGCAGGTCAGTCACGACCATGGCCACGCCGTCAGTCAGATCAACCACACGCCGGGTCAACAGGCGCACTCCTTCTCAGGTCAGCCTTGGCAAGAACAGGGAGCGTCGCGCAACCGCGAACGCTCCCTATGATAGCACAATCTGCCTGCCAACCAGGGGTGAATATCCCCGCTGCGCAGCCTCCGCTAGCCAATCAGGTCGGCCACCGCCGCCTTTTCCTCAAGCAATTCCTGCCAGGAAAGCTGTAGCTTCTGGCGGGCATACGCGCTCAGTTCCAGCCCCTGCACGATCTCGTATTCGCCGCCGCCCCGGGAACGCAACGGGTACGAGAACACCAGCCCCTCCGGAACGCCATAGCTGCCATCGGAGACAACTGCCGCGCTGAACCAGTCCCCCGCCGGTGTGGGGTGCAACAGGCTATGGACGGTGTCAATCGCAGCGTTAGCGGCGCTGGCAGCGCTGCTCTTGCCCCGCGCGTCGATAATCGCCTTACCGCGCTGCTGGTTTGTCTTCAGGAAATCGTTTTCCAGCCACTGCCGGTCGGGGATGACTTCCAGCAATGGGCGTCCGTTAACGCGCGCCATTTCAAAGTTGGGGAACTGTGTATCGCTGTGGTTGCCCCACACCGCCATATTGGTCACCGCACCGACAGAAACACCCGCTTTGGCGGCAATCTGAGCCTTGGCGCGGTTTTCATCCAGGCGAGTCATGGCAAACCAGCGATCAGCGGGAATATCCGGCGCGTTGCGGTGAGCCACCAGCGCGTTGGTGTTGCACGGGTTGGCCACCACCAGCACACGGATGTTGCGCGCCGCGTAGTCATTGATAGCGCGGCCCTGTTCCACAAAGATTCGGCCGTTTGCTGAGATCAGGTCGGCGCGGTTCATCCCGGCGGTGCGTGGCTTGCCGCCAGTCAACAGCGCCCAGTTCGCATCCCTGAAGCCGACTCTCGGATCGTCGGTCAGGATGACATCCTGCAACAGCGGGAAAGCGCAGTCATCCAGTTCCATCCGGACACCCTTGAGCGCACCCATCGCTTCCGGGATTTCGATGATCTGCAGGATGACCGGCTGGTCGGGGCCAAAGGTCTCCCCGGAAGCGATCCGGAACAACAGGCTGTAAGCGATCTGGCCAGCGCCGCCGGTGACGGCTACACGAATCGGGTTCTTCACAACCGAAATCTCCTTCTGCTGAACAGGTAAGCGCCCTGTAAAGACATCACAGTCTGACCATTTAGATGCACAATCATGCCCCGGGGTCACCTGTGATTGAGTTTACAGATAAAGTATATCATCTCACTCCAATTCTGCGTTAACCGTCATGGCGACTCTGACCGCCATCACGCGATGAACGTCGTCCCTGACCGGTCCGGTTGCAGCGCCGCTGGCAGGTGGGCCACATCGCCCATCAGCAGCACCTCTGCCCTGCCAGCAGGCGACACTGCGATCACCGTCCGCGAGGCATTACCAGGCGGATGCCCGCCCTGCCAGAGATCATAATGCTCCAGGATGGCCCGCAGCGGACCGCCATGAGTGACCAGCAAGACATGCTCCCCGCCGTGCCGGGCCAGCACATCCGCCAACGCCGCCAGCACGCGGTTTGCTAGCATCTGGTGACTCTCCCCGCCGGGGATCGCCACGCCGTCCGGATCGGCTCGATAGGCTGCGTAAGCCTCCGGATCCCAGCGAGCAGCCTCTTCCCGCGTGAGACCCTGCCAGTGCCCGTAATCCGCCTCGCGCAGGCGAGGATCGAACTGGACGGGTAGACCCAGCGCTGCCGCAATCGGCGCCGCGGTTTGCCGGCAGCGCAGCAGATCGCTGCTGTAGATGGCCTGAATCGGCCTGCTCACCGGGTCGCCCATCGGGTCACCTGGCGCTAACGCCTGCGCTAAGTGTTCCGCCTGAAGGCGTCCCCGCTCGCTTAACGGCACCGGCGCCAGACCCTGGTAGCGCCCCAGCCCATTCCATTCGGTATGCCCATGACGCACCAGCGTTAAGATGGTGTCCGCGCCACTGCTCACCAGTTACACTCCTTGAACCGGTGGATATGCTCATTTACAGCAAAACGCGCCCATTATAGCCCGGAATATGCTATCCTTGGCGGCAAACAGCGCGGTGATTTCCAGTCTTCTTCCCGCCAGCATCCCGCTGTTCGAGCCGCAGCATGAAGGGTTGTCCTGGCAAAAGTTATGTCACGGATTCCTGAACCGGAACTGATCGGCGATACGCTCTCCGCCAGCCTGTACTGTATTGCCGAGGCCACGCTTCTGGTCGTGGGGGTAGCGCCCGCCTGGCCGGAACTGGTCTTGCTGCGCCCTGCCGGACCGCTGACCGTCCGTTATGCCCTGCCCTACCTGCACCGTGAAGCCTCGATTGTGCCCGGTCTGTTCGCCTCGGAATATGGGGCGATGCTGGTGGGTCGGGAAGCCTGGGACTATGCCCTGGCGCACAGCAATCTGCATCCCCGCGCCGATCTGGTGGGCATTGGAATCGACGGCCAACCCGCCCAGGTGATGCTCCGCGAGCTGGACTTCGGGCGCGGTGTAGAAGTGTGGGCCTATGCGTCGGTGGCAGATCGCCTGCCCCTGGCCCCGCTGACCGCGTGCTGGGTTAGTCCGGAGGCCCCACCGTTGCCTGAGCTGCTGGCTGCCTACCTGCCACGCTGGTCAGTTCCACCCGGCCAGGAGCAGTGAACTCTGCCTGCCCGGTGGATCACCGCCATTCCGCCCGTCCGGTGCAGTCGACATGAGGACTGCCCTGCGCTACAATCGCGTTCTACCGTCCGAAACGGGAGAACCAGCAACGATGGCCGCATCAGACTCTGCCACTGCCACCCTGCACTTCCGCCACCAGACCTTTGAAGTGCCCGCCGGCATGAGCGCCCGTGACGCTATTCTCAGGTGCCGCCTGAACCCGGAGATGGTTCTGATCGTCCGGGAGGGCGAGCTACTTACCGATGATGTTCAGCTTCAGCCCGGCGACCGGATCAGGCTCGTCGCGGTGATTTCCGGCGGCTGACCACGCCGTAGACATGCCGGACAATCAACACAGGAGACAACCACTGCCATGAAATGCCGCAAGTGCAGCGCCCGCGCCGTCATCAACATGCGGCAGCACAAACTGGCCCTGTGCAAGACCCACTTCGTCACCTGGATGCAGGAACAGACGGAGCGGTCCATTCACCACTACCGGATGTTCACCCGTGACGAACGGGTACTGGTCGCTGTTTCCGGCGGCAAAGACAGCCTGGCGTTGTGGGACATCCTCCTGGCGCTGGGCTACCGCGCCGATGGGCTGTACATCAGCCTCGGCATCGATGAGGGAACTGCCTATTCTGAGGCATCGTATGCGTATGTCCGCGCCTTTGCCGCGCGCCACCCCGAAGCCGTCCTGCACACCGTGGATGTCGCCGCTGTATACGGCGCATCAATCCCTGAGGCCGCGCAGGTCTTTCATCGTGGCAAGCCATGCTCAAGCTGTGGCCTCGCCAAGCGGCACATCATGAATCGCGTCGCCGGTGATGAAGGCTATCCCGTGCTAGCCACCGGCCATAATCTGGACGACGAAGCCGCCACCCTGCTGGGCAATACGCTCTCCTGGTCGGTGGAATACCTGCGTCGACAGGGACCGGTGCTCCCTCCCGGCGAAGCCGGCCTGGTGCGTAAGGTCAAGCCGCTCTGCCGTTTTTACGAACGGGAGACGGCTGCGTACGCTCTGCTGCGCGGCATTGACTACATCTATGAGGAATGCCCATTCGCAGCAGATGCAACCAGCTTGCGCTACAAAGAACTGCTTAACGCCCTGGAACAGGATAGCCCCGGTTCCAAGCTCCGCTTTTATCTGAACTTCCTGCGGGCGCGGGAGCAGCACCCGGATTTCCTGCCGGAAGAAGAAGGACTGACGCTGCGCGCCTGCCCGACCTGCGGCCAGGCCACCACCAACAATGGCGACTGTACATTCTGCCGGATGTGGGATCGCGTCCGCATGCTCAAAGCTCAGGAGGCTGCAACGACCCCGGCATGACCGACTCTGAATCCTATCCGCCACTGCCCGCTGACGACGACATAGAAGCTGCCCATCGCGCCGAAAGCGCCCTGGACGTTGTTCCGCCCGGCCACCGGTCCGGTTTCGTCGCGGTCATCGGTCGCCCGAATGTGGGCAAATCCACCCTGATCAACCAGATTCTGGGGCAGAAGATCGCCATCGTCTCCCCGCGCCCACAAACGACTCGCGTCCGCCAACTGGGCATCCTGACCACCGATGAGGCCCAGATCGTGTTTGTGGACACCCCTGGCCTGCATAAGCCACGCCACGAACTGGGGCGCTTCATGGTGGAAACCGCCCAGCAGGCGCTGGTGGACGCCGATGTGATCCTGCTGATCGTGGAGGCGAATCTGCCCCCCGGCCCCGGTGATATCATGATCGCCCGGCAGCTCCGCGACGCTGCCTCAAAAGCGCCGATCGTCCTGGCCATCAACAAGATCGACCTGACCCCGCCGGACAAGTTGCAGGCTCACGTGGACGCTTACCTGGCGCTGGTCTCGCCCGTCGATTGGGTCGCCATCAGTGCCCTGCACGGCGCTGGCGTCGACGATCTGCGGAAACGCCTGATCGCCCTCCTGCCGGAAGGACCGCGCTACTACCCGCCAGATCAGGTCACTGAGACCTATACCCGCCACATCGCCGCGGAGATGATCCGCGAGCAGGTACTCTTGAATACCCATGACGAGGTTCCGCACGCTGTTGCCGTGGAGATCAACGAGTTCAAAGAGCGCGAGAACAATGTGATCTACATTGCGGCCACCATCTATATCGAGCGTGAATCGCAAAAGTCCATCATCATTGGCAAGGGCGGCCAGATGCTTAAGCGCATTGGCGCCGCCGCCCGCCGCGAAATCGAAGGGCTGACGGAGAGCCGCGTATTCCTGGAACTGTGGGTGAAGGTCCTGCCCAACTGGCGACAGGATGAAGCGCTGCTCAAACGGCTGGGCTACCGCATCCGCTGAAGGCGCCCGGCTTCCTCAGGCAAACACGGGAGGTTCATCGGCGCAACACCTCGAACATCTGTACGTATGCATGTGTAGCACTGCCGTCTCCATCCCCGCGCTTAATGTCCGATACCATCATTCTGGCGAGGTAGCGTACAACACCGCCATGACCACCATTTCCCCTTCCTCACGCACACGGGCCGCCATACTTGACCGTCTGTACCGGCAACTGCAACACCTCGATGATCAGTCCCTGGCCGAGCTAGATGCTCTGGTTGCTTCCGGTGGCGGCTTCGAGTTTGTTGATGAAGCGACAGTCGCGCCCGAAAAACTGAGCAGACGTGCATTCCTGCTATGGTTTCTGGCAGGTGGCGTGATCACCGCTACCGGCGGCGCAGCCTTGCTACTGGCCGGGAATCCATCGGGAGCAGCCAAACCGGCGATTCCGACCGCTGTGTTGCACGGCGACGCCATCACGGGAACACTTACTGCACCGCAAGCGGACACCGACCCTGGCAGCCTCCAGGCGGAGTTGGCCGCCCTGCGCTCAGAACGGATCGGGTTGCGCGCCCAGCTTGAGACGCTCCGCACCGATCTGGAGTCCAGCCGCGCAGAACTGGAAACAGCCCTCGTTGATCTGGAGACCACACGCGCCGACAATGCCGCCCTTGCCGCCGATCTGCAGGCGCGCACCAATGATATCGCCTACTTGCAGCAGGTCATCACCCTGTACCAGCAGATGGAAGCGGCAGAGCTGGACGACCGGGTGATGGCCGGCCTCACGCCCCTCAACCTGGCTCTGCTCGCCCTCGGGACTGCGCGCGGCTTACTGCAGGCGGGTGTGAATCAGGCGGCGGGCCTGCTGGCTGGAATCGAGCTGCAGGCGCCAGTTATCGCTGAGGGCCTGCTATGGCTGGAAACGCAGATCAACCAGCTGGCTGCCACCCTGCAGGCATTTGAAGATACGTTGAGCGGGCTGGTGGAACCGGTCAAGCCTGTTGCCCAGCAGATCGGGGATTTCATCGGCCAGGTGCTGGATATCCTGCCTTTTGGCGTGGGGCAGAATATCCGCGCCGGGCTGGAAGCTATCGGCCTGATCCTGACACACATCCCGGAGCTGGTGGGGAGCATCAACACGATGCTGATCACCCCACTGCGGCAATGGATCAGCGTCGACAGCGACAAGGGCCTGGTTGCTGAAGTCGTCAATCCGATCAGCGCTAACCTGATCGCCCCGGCTCAGACCATGGTTGACCATACCACAGCGTTGGAGACGGCATTCCATGACCGTCTCAAGACCCCGGTCGAGGAAGCGCTAGCCGTCCGCGCTGAATTGCGGCAAACACTCTACCGCCTGACCGGTGTTTCCTGAACTGAAGATCGCCTTTTCCGGCATCCGTACTGGGCTGGGCCAAGATCGGCGCTGCCTCGTGAACGCCAGCGGTGACCCGGACGCCATCTGCTGCAGCCTAGCGCTGTTCCTGCGCCATGAGCGGTTCCAGGATCGCCCGCCCGCTGACGACGTCGTGTTGAATCTGTTCAACCAGGTCGGCCACGCTGTTGAAGCGCTGCTCAGCACGGAGCCGCCGGACAAACGCGAGTTCCAGCGTCTCCCCGTAAATGTCCCGGTCAAAGTCCAGCAGGTGAGCTTCGACCTTCATCTGCGCCCCATCAAAGGTTGGCTGGATGCCGAGGTTAGCCACCGCCATCAGCCGTTCGCCGCGCCAGTAAGCCCAGCCAGCATAGACGCCATTGGCGGGCAGCAGTTGCTCCTCCCACACGCGCAGATTAGCGGTAGGAAAACCGATGGTACGACCGCGACGATCGCCGACGACCACCTCACCGGCGATGCGATAGGGGCGACCCAGCCAGGCTGCCGCCTGCTCAACATGCCCGGCGGCCAGCGCCTCGCGGATGCTGGAACTGCTGATCACACTTCCGCCGGTGGTCAGGCGCAGTTCCACGGTCTCGACAGTAAAGCCGCGCACCGCCCCCTGCGCCCGCAGGAACGGCACATTGCCCTCGCGCCTGTACCCCAGGGCAAAGTCAGGCCCCACCCATAGCACCGCCATCTTGAGGTGCGCACACAATTGCTCCACAAAATCGGCGGCGCGAATCTGGCTGATCTCCCGGTTGAAAGCATGGGTGATAACCAGGTCAACCCCCATATCCAGCAACAGCCTGGCCCTGACTTCCGGGCTGGTCAGGTAGTAGCGGCCGGTTACCCCCCTAAGGACTACATCCGGATGTGGGAAGAAGGTCAGCACAACGCTGGTTCGATTGCTTTCCCGCGCCTCCTGTACCAACTGCCGGACCAGCCGCTGATGGCCCAGATGTACACCATCAAACACGCCAATAGTGACAATCGACGGCGTCGTCAGGTTAATATCCTTCAGCGAGTAGATATGCCCGCTCACGCGCCCGCTCCTCCGCCCATCGAAAGCAAAGCCCTCGATCCACTCATCGTTCGGGGCACGATACTACAACCCGATCAGCCCCCAGGCGGGAAGACCTTTACAGGCTGCCAGCGGCCTTCCATCGCCCTCAAGATCGCCAGCAGTTCCCCCGCCGGTCCGCGAGCGCCGGCTTCACCCGCTGCCTCCGGCGGGGCCGGAATAGCGCCGCCGTGCTGAATCCGCCGGGCTTCGTCTGCCGTCAGTTGCACGATCGGCAGACCGGCCAGCGCTCGTTCCGGTGGCAACAGGTACTGCTGCCAGATTCCGGCGTCAACAGCTTCCTCAAATGCTGCCAACGGGATTGCTTCCGCAAGGTGAAAGCTGCCACTGGCCAGCCGGACAAGCCCGGCCAGATGCCCCCCTACCCCCAGCGCAACACCCAGATCGTGGGCTAGGCTGCGGATATACGTCCCCGGGGAGCAGGTAACCTCCAGCGTCACTTCCGGTGGCATCCACGCAACCAGCCGGATGGCGCTGATGGTCACCCGGCGCGGCTGGCGCGGGACTTCCCGGCCCTGCCGGGCCAGATCGTACAGCCGCTGGCCTTCCTGCTGGATGGCGCTATACATCGGCGGTATCTGTAGAATCTCGCCCTGGAACTGCTCCAGCGCCTCAGCGATGCAATGAGCACTCAGATCGCCCAGGGGGCGCTCCTCAACAATCCGCCCTTCGCGGTCGTAGGTGTCGGTGCTGACCCCCAGCCGCACGCGGGCAAGGTACTGCTTGGGCGAGCGCATGGCGTACTCACTCAGGCGCGTAGCCTGCCCCAGGCAGATGATCAGCACGCCTTCAGCCAGCGGATCGAGGGTGCCGGCATGCCCCACCTGCCTGATGCGCGTCAGGCGGCGGATGCGCGCCACCACATCATGGCTGGTCGGGCCAACCGGCTTATGGATGTTGAGCAAACCCGAAACACGCTCAGGGGACAACCGGCGCTCCTTCACGAGCGGCCTCCCGCAACAGCGCCAGCGTCCGCGCCACCGCTTCCTCCAGCGGTCCGTCAATCGTGCAACCGGCAGCCAGGGCATGCCCGCCGCCGCCCAGCCGGGCAGCGACCGTAGCGACATCATAGCCAGGCACAGCCCGGAACCCGATCTCAACTTTTCCGTCATCCTTCTCACGGAAGACAGCGGCGATCCTGGCCCGATCTGCCGAGATCAGCAGGCTGACCAGCCCACCATCCCGTGCATCATTGTAGTTGAGCGCCTGGCGGGTCGGCCGGTCAATGGCCACCCACAGGATGCCCTCCTCCTCAAGGCGCATACGGGGTAACACTGCCGCCCACAGGCCAAGCGCCTCAAACGACATGCGCATCACTGTGCGCTGGGTGATTTCGCTGTAGGGGGCGCCTGCTTCGATCAGGCGCTGGGCCTTACCAAACACCGCCGCGCTGACGTTATCCGTGCGGAAGCACAGGGTGTCAGTCACAATACCGGTCAGCAGACAGGTGGCGATCTGCCGGTCCGGCGCAACTCCCAGCCGATCCAGCCAGTCCAGCACACCTTCGGCGGAAGCCACCGTTGCCGGATCGACCAGGTTCGCGTCTCCAAAGCGGGTATTGGTAATGTGGTGATCGAGATTGATCAGCGGCGCGCCCGCTGCCCGCGCCGCCTCGCCAGCCTTACCCATCCGGCCAGGATCGCCACAATCCACGGCAATGACCAGATCGGGCTGTACATCACCAAGGGCAGCACGCACCTCCTCCGCCCCCGGCAGGAAAGTGAATTCCGGCGGGACCCCCTCGTCAACCGCCGGGACAACCCGCTTGCCCAGCCGGCGCAATGCCCACATCAGCCCCAGCAGCGACCCGATCGCGTCGCCATCCGGCCCAACATGGGTGACGATCACGATATACTGCGCCTGGCTCAGCAGCGCCGCCGCTTTATCCCATTCCATCATCATCTAGGAGATCCTCAAGGTCGAGATCGTCATCGGCGACGGGGACATCTCCCGGCGGAATTTCCAGGCCATCCAGCAAGCGGTTGATCCGCTCCCCGTGCTCCAGGTTCAGGTCCCAGTGAAACTGCAGATCGGGCGCGGTCCGCAGACGTACGCGGGCAGCCAGCTCCCGCCGCAGGAAGCCCTTGGCCCGGTCAAGACCGGCCATGACTTCCTGGCGGCGGGATTCCTCACCCATGGCGTTGACATAGACATCGGCCATCTGCAGTTCGCGATCCAGCATCACCCGCGTGACCGTGACGTTCTTCAACCGGGCATCGCGGACTTCAAGCTGCAGCAATCCGCTCAGGATGTCGCGGATGCGATCCTCCATGCGCTTCTGCTTGACTGACATAGCTGCTTGCCTCAGTTCACTCGCTGGCGAACGGTGAACTCGATCACATCCCCTTCCTGAAAGGCATCAAAGCCGGAAAGGCCAACACCGCATTCAAAGCCAGCCCGAACTTCCCGAACATCTTCGTCGAAGCGCCGCAGCGAGCTAACCGTGCCATTTTCGTAAATGATTTGGCCCTTACGCTTGACGCGAGCCTGAGCATTGCGCCGGGCCTCGCCCTCACGGATATAGCAGCCGGCGACCTTCCCGCTGCGCGGCACTTTGAACACAGCGCGCACCTCCGCCGTGCCGATGACTACATCCTCATACACCGGCTCCAGCATGCCTTTCAGCGCCAGTTCCACATCCTCGATCATCTTGTAGATCACATCGTAGGTGCGAATGTCGATGCCGTTGCTTTCCGCCAGCGCCTGCGCCGCCGGGTCAACGCGCACGTTAAAGCCCAGGACAATTGCGCCGGAGGCAATCGCCAGCATGATGTCGCTTTCGGTGATGTTGCCCACTTCAGCATGCAGAATATGCACACCGATATCGCTGACATTCAGGTCCTCAAGCGAGTTGACGATCGGCTCCAGCGAACCGGCTACGTCAACCTTGACAATCAGGTTCAGTTCCTTGACATCCCCGGCCTGGAACTGGGCAAAAATCTCATCCAGGGAGAGGGTCTGCGGGCCGCGCCGCGAAGCAGCTTCGGCCTTCTGCTTGCGCTCCGCCACAATAGCGCGTGCTTCTTTCTCCTTGGCGACCACGGTGAAGGTATCGCCCGGTTCGGGCGCTTCGCTCAGACCGGTAACCGTGACCGGCTGGGAAGGTTCGGCCTGCTTGACCGGCGCGCCATACTCATCAAACATGGCGCGGATACGCCCATAGCTCATCCCGGCGACAACGATATCGCCCTGCTTGAGCGTACCGTTCTGCACCAGCAGGGTCGCCACCGGCCCGCGGCTGCGATCCAGCCTGCCTTCCAGCACGGTTCCCGCCGCCGGTGCGGTCGGATCAGCGACAATTTCCGTTTCGTCCGCTACGAGCAGGATGGCTTCCAGCAGATCCTCCAGGCCGATCTTTTCCTTGGCGGAAACCGGCACCACCAGCACGTTCCCACCCCATTCATCAGGGACCAGGCCAATATCTGCCAGCTGACGCTTGACTCGCTCCGGGTTGGCGTTAGGGCGGTCGATCTTGTTGAGAGCCACCACGACCGGGACATGGGCCGCCTGCACATGGGCCAGCGCTTCCTTCGTCGTGGGCATAACGCCATCATCGGCGGCGACTACCAGGACGGCAATGTCAGCTCCCTGAGCGCCACGAGCACGCATCGCCGTGAAAGCCTCATGGCCGGGGGTATCCAGGAAGGTGATCTTCCGCCCGTTATGTTCGACCTGATACGCGCCAATATGCTGGGTAATGCCGCCCGCTTCGTTTTCCTGAACATGAGACTGCCGGATCACATCCAGCAACGATGTCTTGCCATGGTCCACATGGCCCAGGATGGTCACGACTGGCGGGCGAGGCCTCAGACTTTCCGGAGATTGATTATCGTAGAAGTGCCGCCACTTGGGCAGTTCGGCCTGCTCAACTTCTTTGGCGACGGGGGTAACGGGACGAGCCTCATGCCCCATTTCCTCGACCACAATCGCCGCCGTATCGTAGTCAATCTGCTGGTTAATCGAGGCCATGATCCCGTTGCTGATGAGCAGTTTCATCACATCGATCGGGCTGGCTCCGATCAGTTCAGCCAGATCGCGCACGCTCAGATACTCGGGGATTTCGAAGATTTGTTTCTCTTTAGCCATAAGCACCTCCATGCCTACTGCTCAGGCAATAGATGGCTGGCTTACAGCGACCCGTTCACATAGGCATTCTCTTGTGCCTCGCTGTAGACACGCCAACATCCATTCCCAGGATTCATGTATTTCCGTTGCTGGCCGGGCACGGGCGCTGTTCACGCAACCGCGCCCGATCAGTGTCTGTCAATTCGGCACGCAGGGCGCGATCCAGCACATGCGTCTTGAATGCCTGTTCCCAGCACTGATCCTCATGGCACAGGTAAGCACCACGCCCGGCCCGCTTGCCCGTCGGGTCCACGATCACTCCTTCGTCAGGCGTACGGACAATCCGCACCAGAGCGCGTTTGTCCAGCGTACGCCGGCACACCACACAGGTGCGCTGGGGGATGTGGCGGGGGCGGCCAGGCCCCCGCTGCTTACGGTTTGGCTCCTGCCGCGCCATGATGATACCCTGCCGCTAGATTTCGTCCTCAAAGTCATCAAAGAAGGACGAGCGCCGGCGGCTGCCCTTGCGCTTGCGCCGCGCCACCATCTTGCCGGTCTCTTCATCGAAGATCAGCTCGCGCTTGGCGCCCTTACCCTTCTTGCTCTTCTTACCGGCTGGCTGGAAGCGCGGGAGTTCCTCTTCCTCTTCCGGCTCAAAGACAGGTCGCCGCGGCACATACGGGGCAACCGGCTCGAACTCCGGCTCCAGGTCGACCACAGGCTTCGGCGCTACTACCGGGCGCGCCTCCACCGGAGTCTCTTCTTCCAGTTCCGGTTCGAGAATGGCCGGCAATACTTCCTCTTCCCCCGCAGCTTCAGCCATCGCTGGCTCAGCAGCTGGCGCCTCAACTTCAACTGGCTCAACCAGCGTAGTTTCCGCCTCCGTCGCTGCTTCCGCAACTTCAGCCGTCACCTCAGGCTCAGCAACCGGCGCAGGGATAACCAGCCTGTCCAGCGCGCGCTTGACCACTGCCAGCGCGTCCTCATCGTCTTCCTGAGCGCGCTTCAGTGCCTTACGAACGCGATCCTCGTCGACAATCAGATACAGCATCACTTCACCGGCCGTCTCAAACCGCGTAGCCAGCGCCCGCACCAGCGGGGCCGGAATATCCAGGTCTGTAACTGGCACCTGGAACGCGCCTTCCGGCAGCGTGGCCCGCACGGCCTGCAGATGGTCTTGATGACGCTTGTTCACTGCACGGCGCTCGTTGAGCAGCACGCTCTCAACCTGGCGAGCGTACTGGGCCAGAGTCTGGAATTCCTCCGGCATCACCGGGCGGTTAGCCTCTCGCTTTTCCATGATCCGTCGCACTTCGGCCAGCAGATCGGCATGTTCGCGGTTGAACGCTGCCAGCGCCGGCGACTCCGTGTTCTGAAGCGCCGAGGTCACAGACTCGGTCACACTCTTGATGTCAATGCGCCAGCCGGTTAGCTTGGCGGCCAGGCGAGCATTCTGGCCCTCGCGTCCGATCGCTAGCGAAAGCTGATCATCCGGCACAATCACCGTGGCCGTGCCCATCCCGCCGCGGCTGCCACTGTCCGCATATTCGTCCAGGAAAACGCCTGCTACCCGCGCCGGGCTGAGCGCTTTGGTGATGAAGGTCGCCGGGTCCGGACTCCATTCAATCACGTCGATCTTTTCTTCGCTCAGCTCCCGCACGATGTTCTGGATGCGGATGCCGCGCATCCCCACGCAAGCGCCTACCGGATCGACGCCTTCCTGCAGCGCCGCAACAGCGACTTTGGAACGATAACCGGCCTCACGGGCGATATTCTTGATCTCCACCTGGCCGTTGAAGATTTCCGGCACTTCGTACTCCAGCAGGCGGCGCAGCATGTTGCGATGGCTGCGGCTGAGGATGATCTGCGGCCCGCGATTGCCCGGCTTGACTTCCAACAGAATGGCCCGCACCTTGTCATGAGGCTTGTAAGTCTCTTTGGGGATCATGTGCGCGCGTGGCAGCAATGCCTCGGCGCGCCCCAGGCTGACAGTCAGGCCCTGTGGCGTCACACTCTGCACCGTGCCGGAGATCAGATCGCCCTGCCGTTCAATATATTCCTCATAGAGCGTCTTGCGTTCCGCTTCACGAATCTTCTGCAGGATGATCTGTTTGGCGGTCTGCGCCGCGATACGACCAAACTTGCGGGTGGTATCCTCGAACGGCACCATGATCGTATCGCCAATGGTGACGTTCGGGTTGATCTCTCTGGCCGCTTCCAGGGTGATCTCAGTGCGCGGGTCCTGTACCGACTGCACCACCTCTTTTTCCACCAGGATGACGACCCTGCCGTTCGTCATATCAATCTCGGCGTCCACATTCTGGCCGCCTACACTGACATCGCGCCGGTATGCTGTGACCAGCGCGGAACGCAGCGCTTCCAAGATGATCTCGCGCGGCAGCGCCCGCTCATCAACGATCTCGTTAATTGCCAGGACAAACTCGTTTTTCATCCTGCTCTCTACTCCGGCTTGCCCCACATGGGGAGGCCAAGCGCTCTACTGGTTAGACGGTCGTGATCTGTAACCGCATATAACACAAAAAGTGGGGGCTTCCCACTTTTTGCAAAGAGGATCTACTACCAATAGTATACCACGCGCGCCCTGAGCTTGGCAAGGTCAAATGCGCACAACGCAGGGCGATTGCATCAAATTTGTTCCAGTAACCGTTCAAGGAAGGTGATATCAAGGCCGGCCTTGAAGCGTTTGGTGCGGATACTCCCCTTGGAAGAGTCCTTTTTGATAATGTTGAGCGCCAGTTTCGCAAGATCGCCATGTTGTGGGCGGCGTGCCCGAGGCGGACCCGGGCATTGTCCTCTCTGAAGATGACGTCCAGGACCCAGTGAAGACTATTTTCAACCGCCCAGTGGAAGCGCGTGGCATCCAGGAGGGGTTCAGCCTCAGCGGGCAAGCTGCTGATGTAGTAGGCCGTGTTGAGCTCGGTCTTGTCTGGAAGTCGTCGCTCACGTTGCACCCGTATAATGGTCTGCAAATCAGTCCAACCCTCATAATTGCGGAGGTATTCGAAGGCCAGGGGGTCACTGATGGCCCAGCACCGCCGAATTTCGATGCGTCCATGGCCTTTATTGATGGTTTCGGCATAGCTGTGTGGCATCTGAGCGAATTGCACGTTGTCCGCATGCGCGAACCAGTCTTGAATGTCCTGGTGCAAGTGCCCCTGATTGTCTTTGACCCGCAGCACGTAGTCGGCCTTTTCATCGCGAATCGCCTGGGCGATCTTGGTTTGAGCACCCATCGCATCGACCGTGACAATACAGCCCGCCACTTTCAACTGGCGTAGCAGCGGCGGAATCGCCGTGATTTCATTCGATTTCGCGTCTGTCTTCCACTGCCCCAAGGCAATGCCGTTGTGCGTGGCCCACGCATTGACCATATGGATGGCGTCTTTGCCGAGGCTTCGGTTATGGCTGCGCCGTGCTGTCTTGCCGTCAATCGCAATGACTTGACCTCTACTCACCCGAAAGACCCCTTCCACCCAGCGCATGAACGCCGTCTGAAATGCCTCAGCATCCAACGCCGCGAAAAAGCGCCCGAACGTGTCGTGCGACGGTATCCCATGCGGCAGGTCGAGAAAAGTGTGCAACCATTCTTGCTTCGCTTTACCGAAGCTCTCCACATCCACCCAGCTCTCCGCTCCCGCAATAACGGCGCACACCGTTATCACGATGATATCGATGAGCTTGTGATCGCAACGCCCCCCACTCGGGGATCGGGCAGGTCCCGAAAACTGATGAGTAAGCTGATCGGGTTTTCGTCTGACATAGTGCCTCCTGGTTAGAGGCATCCTATTATTCCCTATCAGCACTTTTGATGCGATTGCCCTGCGCACAACGTTCATTCTCCCCCGACCAGACGCACAATAGCCGCTGCTGCCCCCACTACCGGAATATCGAATCGTTCTTCGCTATGTCGCCATTTGCCTTCCAGCACATCGCGCTCCAGAGCGCGCTGGCTGACCGTCACCCGCAGCGGAGCGCCAACCAAATCGGCGTCAGCGAATTTGACGCCGGGGCGCTCATCCCGGTCATCCAGCAGGACATTCAGCCCGGCCCGCTTCAGTTCCGCATACAGCGCCCGCCCCTGCTCATGATAAAGTGGTTCCTTGCCCAGCGTAACAATCTCCACGGCAAAAGGTGCTACGCTGCGCGGCCAGACAATACCCGCCGCGTCATGATGGGCCTCGATGATGGCTGCGATCAACCGCTCCAGCATCAGACCGTAATATCCCATCAACACCGGCTGCGCCTGTCCCCCTTCAGTCAGGAATCGCACCCCTAGTCTCTCGCTCAGCCGCCCGGCCGGCTTGCGGCAATACCCAACGACAATGGCCTGTTCAACGTGTAAAGCACCCGCGCCACATTGTCCACAGGTTGCGCCATCCGCCACAGCAGCAATGTCGGCCAGCAGGGTCACGACAAAGTCCCGCGGGTAGTTGACGCCGGTCAGATGAAAGCCCGCCTCATTGGCTCCAGCCACAAAGTTGACGCCCGCCTGCACAGAGATATCGGCCACCACGGTCACACCGTCCGGCTGATCCGTCGTCCGTACCGCCAGCCCGACCGGAGAGGCATAGCCCGGCTCCGCGCCCACAGCGCGGATTTCCGCTTCGGTTGCCGCCCGCAACGTCCCCCCGCCCAGCGCCTGGATCAGCTTGGCCTCACTGACTTCCAGATCGCCCCGCAGAAGAACGAACACCAGTTCGGTTTCGTCCCGGATGAAAAAGACGGCCTTCAGCGTCTGATGGGTCTCCACACCGAGGAAGTGGGCTACATCCTCAATTGTCTTGCAATCCGGCGTGGAGACTTTCGCCAGCACCTCAGGCGTCCCGGAGGGGCCAGCCGGCAAGCGAGCCTGGGCGATCTCCACCCGCGCCGTATAGCCGCACCGATCACAACGGGCGACCGCCTCTTCCCCCTGCGGATGAAGTATGGCGAACTCGTGGCCGCCGGGCGCCTCCACCAACAGCGGATGCAGCCCCACGCGGGCAAACACCCGTTGCCAGGCGGCAAGAACACGGTCATACGCCGTGTCAAGCTCGGCGGGAGTCCGCCCCAGGCTGTACGCTTCCGCCACCGTGAACTCACGCAGGCCAATCAAGCCGCCACGCGGACGGGCAATATCCTGGTATTGGCTGCGGATCTGGTAGACCAGCCGGGGCAGATCGCGGTAGCTCTCGATCTCATGCGCCATCATTGCGGCCAGCGCCTCCTGAAAGTCCGCCGCCAGCACGTAGTGGCGACCGTCACGGTTCTGGCACTTCAGCAGCACTTCGTTCAAGCCCGGCTGCCAGCGCCCGCTTTCCTGCAGCAATTCCACTGGCAACAACCCCGGCAGCAGCATCTCCTGCCCGTTCAGAGCAGCCAGTTCAGCTCGCACGATTGCTTCCACCCGGCGCAATACCCACAGGCCCAGCGGCAGCCAGGCGTAGATGCCACCCCCCAGCGGCCTGATCAACCCGGCGCGAAGGGCCAACCGATGGCTGGTCAGTTCTGCATCTGCCGGCGCCTCGCGCAGGGTACGACCGAATAGCTCCTGAAAGCGCATCTTGCCCCTCCCCCCTCCCCCAGCGGTCACCAAAGGGATGGTAACAGGATTCTACGACCCCAACAATGGGCAAAGCTGCCCCACCCGCGGCATAATCAGGCTATGCCAATCACGTTCACCCACCCCCGCAACGGTGAGCGCGTCACTGCCAACCTGCAGCCGCAGGTTATCGTGATCTCACCGCGTTACGGCGAAAGCTATAGCTTCGATCGCGCCGGGCGGCTGCTCAGCCTGTTTGTCGACGGGCGCAGCATCCAGCGCACGCTCGATCACCGCTTTCTTATCCGCAACAAAGCCGGCGCAGTCCGCCGCCTGGAGCTATCGCCCGACGAACGGGACGCCCTCCTGAAGCGGCTGTTTGCCACCCTGCACGATTTGCGTGCAGTCCTGCCGGAATTGACGCTATCCCCCGCCGATCAGACCTGCCTGGCCGATGCACTGGACACCGTGCTGGCCATGCCGCCGGAAGCCCTGGAAGCCGACGCAGAAGCCTACCGCCGCCTGTTCCTGCCCGTGAGCATTCTGCCGCCGGATCAGTATCTGGCACTGGTGGTGCAGGCGACCATTGGCTGTTCGTGGAATCGCTGCACATTCTGCGGCCTGTACCGCGATCGGGGCTTCCGCGTCCGGGGTGCTGATGAGTTCCGCGCCCACTGCCGGGCAGTGCGAGACTTCTTTGGGGCCGGGTTGAGCCTGCGGCGGGGTGTCTTCCTGGCTGATGCCAACGCGCTGACCGTGCCCCAGCCGCGCCTGTTGACTCTGCTGGAAATTGTGCAGGAGGTCTTTGGGCAGCCCGGCCAGCCGCCACTCCCCGTGTTCTCTTTCATCAGCGCCTTTGACGCCCAGCACAAAACCGTCCAGGACTGGATGGCGCTGCGGGACCGCGGCCTGGCGCGGGTGTATATCGGCCTGGAAACCGGTTCCGACGAGCTATTACGGTTTGTCCGCAAGCCAGGCCGCGCTGCCGATGCCCTGGCCGCCGTGCATGACCTCAAAGCCGCCGGTCTGGCTGTCGGTGTGATTGCCATGGTTGGCCTGGGCGGGGATCGCTTCGCTGCTCAGCATGTGCAAGAGACGCTGGCTGTGATCGGGGCGATGCCGCTGGATGGGCGGGATGTCATCTACCTGTCAGTCTACTGCTCGGCCCCCGGCACCGAATACCCGACTCTGGCTGAACAGGCCGGCATCCGCCCGCTGACTCCGGAAGAGGAAGCAGCGCAGCAGCAGACTCTGCAGACCGCGCTGCGCCAGCGCTTTCCCCGGACCCGTGTCGCACCATACTACGTCGAAGGTTTTGCGCTGTAGGGTGGGCCTACTGAACATTGTGGCGGATAATCCGCACTTCTTTGAGAATCTCCTTGATAAGCGCCAGCACTTCGCGGTTATCGATCGTCACCCGGATGTCCTGCGGCGTCAGCAGAGGTGGGATCGCGTTGGCAGGAGCAACGGGCAGCGGCGCTGCGGCAACTAGCTCCACGCTGGCCTGATCCGGGCCTGTGTCTCCATGGAAACAGCGCAGCGCCCCCGCCACGCGATCATAGACTTCATCCACGTTGGGCAACCCGATCAGGCTTTCCTCTGCGCCCCGCTGGCCGCTCATGCCAGCCGTCTGCACCTTCAGTGTGCCCAGCCCAAATAGCCGGTCGAAAGGCCCGCGGGTAACCTCAAGATTGGTCACCGCCCGGTACGGCACATGCTTTACCGAACGGTTAATCACACCTACGTGCACAATGACTTCGTCTTCACGCGCCTCATAGACCAGGCTGCGGCAGTACAGCGGAATCAGCACACTCACGGGAATCACCCACGCGACATTCACCAGAATCGCGACGACCAGAGCCAGTCCCGCCGGGTCAGGCGCACCCTCATCCCTGGCAACCAGCCAGACGAACAGCGCCAGCCCGACCACGGCCAGAATACCCGCCAGAGCCGTGACAACGAACAGCTTGGTTTGCAGCCGGGGTGATGGCCTGAAAACCGCCGGTGTCATATCCTGCCCCCCTGTGGTGAACCCTCCATGATGTCTATTCCATCATCGCACACTATCGCGCCGTGCATACCCCCACTTTGCGGGCATTCCCTGCAAGTGAGGCCCGGCGGATACCGGGCCTCACGAAACTGCCACTACCGGAATCCCGGCCTGCCGGGCATTAGCCTGCCGGTGTGGGCGTCGCTTCCAGCGCCGGGATATCCTGTCCGGCTTCCTGCCCGGAATCACCGGCAGGCGCTTCTTCCTGAGTGATCAGCGGCGCAACGGCGATCTCGTCCCAGGGTGGGAAGCGCAGGATGCGCCCGGCCCCGGCGTCAGCCACAAACACCCGGCCCTGGGCGTCAATAGCGACGCCGCCGACCACATTGATCTGGGCTGCGTTCATCGGCGCTTCCTTGGACCCCGGCTGGCCGAAGCTCCCCAGCAGCGTGCCATTGAAATCATAGACGATCAGGCGCGCGGCATCCGGGTCGGTCACATACAGATGACCGCGCTGCACGTCCAGCGCCAGGTATGGTCGGTTGCCCTGGTCGCCATACCAGGCCGGAATCACCCAGCTTGTCAGATACTGACCCATCGTGTTGAAAACCTGGATACGTCGATTCCAGGTATCGGCGATGAAGATACGTCCGTCAGGGTGGATGGCCAGGCCGACCGGTTCATTGAGCTGCCCGGCAGCCGTGCCGCCGCTGCCGATATCGCGCAGCCACTGCCCCTCAGCGGTGTACACGCGGATACGCTTGTTGCCGGTATCTGCCACGTAAACCAGCCCCTCTTTGTCGACAGCGATCGCGCGCGGCCCCCAGAAGTCATCCGGATCGCGGGCGGCATCAAGCTGGCCGAGTTGCCCCCATGCCCGCAGGAACTGCCCATCTGGCGTAAAGACCTGAACGCGGTGATTCCACGTATCGGCTACGTAGACATTGCCATCCGGGCCGACCGCGACGCCCCATGGCTGGTTGAAGTTGCCGCCAGCCGCCGTGCCATATTCGCCCACTTCGTAGGTGCCCCAGCCGAACAGGTAATTGCCATCGGCGTCGAACGCCTGGATGCGGTGGTTCAGGCTGTCGGCGACATAGAGCGTACCATCCACCCCGATCGCCAGACCGCGCGGGTGGTTCAGCTGGCCTTCGGCGGATCCTTCTTGCCCCCAGACAATTGAGGCTGCGCGGGTAGTCCACAAATCAGCCAGCGACGTATCAAACTCGCTGACCACTTCCGCCCCCACGCCCAAGTCCCAGATCTGGGCGGCCACATCCTTGCGCACGTAGAAGTGCATGCGATCGGAGACCGGCCACTGCCCCAGCGAGAAGTTGCCGCCGGTCGCCTGGCCATAGGCGGTATAGTCGCGGTTCCACCAGATATCCCACAGCCCCCGGCGTAGCAACGCCGCATTGCTGTTAGCAGGGTTAAAGTCGAAAACATTGTCGATCCGGGCCGCCGTCAGGTTGAAGTAGTCCTGCATCGGCCACCACATCCGCACAAATTCCTGATGATAGTAGCGGTCGCCCAGCAGTGGCTCCACCTGCGCCCGCGACTCCGAGCCGATCACCACCGCCACCGCCTCGTCCAGTACCTGGACGCTGGGATTGCGGTCAAAGTAGACTGCGTTCGGGAATTCGCGGAAGTACCAGCTTCCCGGCCATGACATCTTATAGTCGTAGGCCACCCGCAGGTCCATACCGCCGGTGACCCGCTGGCTGATTTCTTTCAGGGTGTTGAAGATCGTGGTATGGGCCGGCCCGGAATGGGCGTAAACCAGATACTCAGTCGCCAGATCGTAGTTGATGAACGAGGCCATGAAGGCCGATCGCGCGGTGAGCAGCGCCAGCAGAAGCCCCCCGGCCAGGACACTCAGCCGCCACACCTGCCCCCAGCCAATGCGCCGCCAGATGCGGGCGATGACATAGGCTGCCCCGGCGGCTACCAGCACTGCCGCCAGCCAGGCCAGCGTACGGTCCAGCTCAAGCTTGCTCACCCCCTGGAAGGGGTAGCGGCCAAACAGAAACGCCCCGAACACCCGCGCCAGCGCCGCTACCAACAGCGGGATAAGCAGCAGCAACCGCCAGCCCAGAGCGCGGAACGATTCCCCGGAGATGCGGGCGATCACCCGCCCGCCAAACCAGCCGGCAAGCATGGCCAGCGGCACGGTCAGATGGGTGGTCAGCCAGGGCATCTTTTCCCCGGAGAGGGTGTAGGCGTAGATGTTGAATACCGCCCAGTAGCCAACAAACGCCAGGAAGGGTACCGTGGTGAGCCGCTCCATGGCCGGAATCTGGTCAACCAGCAAGGATGCGTCCCGCTTCCCGGCGACCACCGGAGCGCCGGGGTTATCCCGGCTTGCCACCGGGACGCCCTGCTCCGCCCCTTCCAACAACCCTTCGCGGGCGGCAGCCTCCTCTGCCGCCGCCATCAGCGCCTGCTCCAGATCGTCGGTTGCAGCGGCCTGTTCGATCATCCGGGCATGGCGAAAACGCCACCATTCGGTCAGGCCGAGTAAACCGGCTGCCACCGCGCCGATCAACGGCAAAAATTCATAGAAGGGTATCATCAGCAGGGTGTAGTAGTACTGCGGCTGGTTGCCGCGCCGCACACCCTGTTGTTCCAGCCAGTACCCCAGGCTCCCCACCATCCCGCTGGCCAGGCCCTGGCCGTTGGTGAACATGGTGGTGAAGAAGAACACAAAGATAGCCATAAACACGCCGGTCGCCGCCAGCCACACGCGCCAGTTCCAGGTCAATCCGACGGCTACCGCCACCGCCGCAAATGGCACCAGCGCCAGCGCCGCCCGCACGATCCCCTGGGGAGAGTAATCGGTAGGATGCGCGCCGGTCAGATAGATCACGAATGCCGTCAGCCAGGGCAGGATCAGCGTCCCCATGATGATCAGCACATCAAACACCGGAAAGCGGCGCATCTCCTCCCAGAACCCGAAGCGACGTCCGGCGATGGACAGCGCCACCACTGCCACGCCCACCACCCAGGCCAGCACAATCGGCGTCAGATTGATGTTGCCGGTGGCCGTGCTTTCCTGGGCGTTGGGATCAAGCGGTGTGGCCGTCACCGGTTCCTTGCGCGTAGCTTCTTCCACCACCAGGAAGAAGCCACAGGCGACTACCGCGATCAACATGATCAGGACGACTTCCCGCCAGGGGAAGGGATGGCTGTTGCGGCGCATCACCCACTGCGCCGTGCCGATCAGCGCCACGCCCAGCCCGCCGAAGATCAATAGTGTCCAGGCTGCCAGGCGCGCTGCCAGCACCGGGCCGGGGTTAAACTGGCAATCATTTCCTAGCCCGTCGCCGTTATCATCCAGTTGCAGCGGATTGGCGACATTGGTGCAGTTATCGCTGGCATTGGCCACGCCGTCGGCGTCCAGATCGCCCGGCGGGATGATCGACACCAGAGCAATCATCGCCAGCGCCGCGATAACGCCGATGATCATGCCTGTTGCGATCAGACCGAACAGGGTACGGCCATTGCGCGCCTGCTTCAGGTATTGCTGCGCCAGGCTTACGACCCAGTACAGCGTCAAGAAACTCCCAAATATCGCGATGTAAATGAAGGCAACTTCCTTGGAGGCCAGCATCAGGATCATGGCCGCGGCCAGCAGGATCAGCCAGCGGGGTTTGCGCCGGGTCTCCTCTGGCCCATCCAGATATTGGAAGGTGGCGTAGACCATGATCAGTGTGTAAAGAATGGCCGGCATATCTTCACGAATATAGCGGCTGTAGTACATCAGCAGCGGCGAGATCAGGAACAGCAGTGAAGTCAGCAAGGCCCCCACGCGCCCCAGCCAGCGCCGGAAGAGCACCGGCATCATTACCACCGCCACGCCGACTACAGCCGAATAGATACGCGCCGTGAAGTCATTGTCACCAAACAGCAGGTAGAAGAAGGCCGTCATGTGGAAGAGCAGCGGCCCATGCATCAGCGGCGTGTGCTGGAAGTAGCCGTTGCGGTACAGGTCCCAGGAGAACTTGGTGTGCAGGCTCTCGTCATGGCTCATCACCCGCACGCCAAGGTTGACGAAGCGGGTAGCGACCGCCAGCACAAATAGCACTGCATAGGCAATGACTTCCCAGTTCACGACATACGCGTACTTCAAAACACGATCCAGAGCGTGGGTGTTGCGATCAGCAGGTACGTTTTCCAAGGGTGCCATTCCTCACAACATCTCCAAGCAGGGAGCAAAAGCCACTCAATAGGGCAAGGCGTCGCCCACGACCGGGACCGGAGACGGATTGAAAGCTGGCGGCTCGGTCGGCAGGGGCTGGCGGGCGGCGATCGCCGTCGGCAACGCAATGACGAGGCCTGTCGGCGCATCAGTGCTGCTCTGGGTTGCCGTTGCCGCGATCATGTACGGGGCAGGTTGATCCGGCGCGGAAACCGCCGCGCGCGGCATCACCAGCGCCGGCAACAACACCAGCAACAGGCTGAGCAACAGGGCCACCCCCGCCCGTGGCACCCGGAAAGCTGCCATGCCCTGATGGTTACCAGCTTCGGCCAGGATGCCAGAAAGTACGCGGGCCAGTTGCTCGTTCCTGGGCGCGCCAAAGACGGGCATGCTGTCGCCCAGTTCGCGGGCCAGCTCCTGCTCACGGCGCAGCGCCGCATAGCATTCGTCACATTCGCGAACGTGGCGGCTCACCCGTTCCCGCAGGTGCGGCGCCAGCTCACCATGCAGGTAAGCAGTCAGCCATCGCGTGACGTGTCCGTTCATAGTACCCGCTTCCTTGCTTCACCGGCCCGCGCCCCTTGCTTACCACCAAGGCACGGGACGCGCCTTTTCTTCAGAAGCTCCACAACTCCTCAAGCAGCACTGCGCCGGATGGCCCCAGCGCCCGGCTGAGCGCCTCATGAGCCAGGCGTATCCGGCTCTCAGCCGTCTTGGGCGGGCAATCGAGCACCTCCGCCATCTCTCGAAAGGTCAGCCCCTGACCGTAGCGCAGAGCCACCGCTTCCCGCAGGCGCGGCGAGAGCGCCGCCAGCGCCCTGCCCAGCGCATCCCGCACCTGTGAGCGCGCCAGCGCCGCTTCCGGCGTCTCGCGGTGTGGGCCGGGCGGTTCCTGGCCCAGCGCCAGCAGGTTGCTCAGGTCAATAGTAGGCAGGAGCTTGCGGCGGCGCATATTGCGGCAGCGGCTGACCGTGATCGTATAGAGCCAGGTGCGGAACTCCCCTCGCGTCGGATCAAAGTGATCCAGGTTCCGGAAGGCGTAGATGAACGCCTCCTGCAGCACATCCTCGGCATCCTGGGCATCAAGCAGGATGCTGTAAGCCAGGCGGTACAACCCGGCGGCATAACGCTCATAAAGCGCCGCGTAGGCCGCCTGATCGCCTGCCTTACAGGCTGCTAACAACTCCTCCAGCGGAGCATCCGCCTGCATCGTCCCGTTCATAGTCCTAATACACGGCTCAACCGGCCGCTTCCTCACTACTGCCAATGGGGGCCGGAGGCAGCCCGTAGACATCCTCCCGCACCCAGACGATCACCCGCTCATCAACCCGTGCGGGAAGCTGAGCTTCTCCATACATCAGCCAGACCAGGATGTCTTCCGGGCGGAACTGGCTCATATCCCATACCCGCGTCACCACGAAATCCTGGCCCACATACCGCGCTCCCAGCGTCTCCGGACGGAAAGCCGCCGGAGCGACAATCACCGGGCGGGCCTCCCAGCGATCGATAGCGGGGGTGTAGGTTACAAAACGAAAATCGCGCAGTTGCCAGGCGACCGCGTCATCGTACGGCACCGAAGCGACGACAGGCACTTCATCCGGGCGGCCCGTCTGCCTCTCTGAGACCTCGATCAGCGTCTGGCGCAGCAGAGTCAACTCCGGGTCAACCGGCTGCACATGCCACAACTCGCGCGGATCGCCGGCATGGGTGACCGCCACCCGCCAGGCGCAGGACAGACCATACACAGCCAGGAACGCCGTCAACGCCAGCACCAACCCCCGCCGGGCGATCCGTGGCCCCCACAGACTCCCGCCCAGGAAGTACAGAATCATCAACAGCAGGGCGGACATGCCGGCCAGCATCAGCCGCAGTGGCGGAACCGATGCACTGGCCCCCGGCACGACCCCGCTCAGCGACCGCGCCACAAAAACCAGATTCGTCGAAGTCACAAACAGCAGCGCCAGCAGGCCGCCGGTCAACACGGCCAGCGCCCAGCGGGGAGCCTGCCAGTAAGACTCACGCGCCGGGGCCAGCGTCCGGGCTAACGAGCGCCCGCCCAGCGCCGCCAGCGGCACCACGATCCAAAGCCCGTAATCCGGGCCAGCCCCGGCATACAGCAGCGCAGCAGCCAATCCTGCGGCCAGCCAGCCGACCAGAAAGCGGTCTGTGAAATCGCCCTCCGCCAGCGTCCGGGCCACGCCCAGCGCACCCAGGAACCATAGCGCCGGTTCGTACAGCAACGTCACCAGTAGCGGAAAGGCAAACGGCTGGCTGGCTGGCCGGGTGAATAAGCCGCTGATTCCGCGCGCCAGCAATTCGCCCACCTGAGCCAGTCCGGCAGGATACAGGAAGCAAGCTGTCCCAACCAGGGCGACCGTTCCTCCGATCGCCAGCAGGGAATCGCGCCACGGCCACCTGGCCAGTGCTTCCCGCAGCCGCGGCCCGGGCTGATCAGCGGGCGCCTCGTCCATGCTGAGCCGCAACGCTATCCCCCACGCCGCCGCCAGGATCGCCAGCAGCACGAATCCCGCCGGATCGGCCAGCAGGGCGATAGCGGCAGCCAGCGTCGCCGCCAGGACGGCTTCCGCCGGGCGGCTACCTTCTACAAAGCGCCAGGTCAGCCACAGCGCAATCCCGGCCAGTAATAGCGACCATACCGCAGGGCTCATCGTCCGCGCGCCAACCAGCGCCGTCACCGAGATCAGCAGCAGCGCTGATGTCGCCAGGGCGGCGATGCGCCCCAGCGCTGGCCGGAAGAGCGCCGGCAGCAGCACCAGTGCCACGCCACCGAGCGCCGTCGCCAGCCGCGCTGTCAACTCTGACCCACCCAGCAGGCCCATCACAGCGCTGTTGGCCAGGAACGCCAGCGGACTGCTGGCCAGCGGAGCCGTACCAGATACCTGCGGAAACATGGCATGCCAGGCCGCCAGTGCTTCCCGGGCCTCGGCATGGCTCAGCGCAATCGTGCCCAGGCCGGCCAGGCGGGTCGCCAGCGCCAGAGCGCCGATCGCCAGGTACACGATCGCCTCCATGGTGACGGTCAGCCGTAGCGGCGCGTATTCCAGCAACGCAATAGCGGAATCAGTGCGTTCAGCGACATGGGTCATCGTGAGTCAACCTGCCCTTCATGCTCACCGCAAACCCGCAGGCTTCAACGCCCGGTCTGGAAAACCAGGCTATCCCCACTCTGGCAGACCAGGGTTAGGTTCGCAACAAACTTGTCCAGCCCGAACGAATCGAAGGCACGGCGTTCCGCCGAGCCAACGAAAACGTAATCAATCCCGTAACGATAGATCACTTCCTCGGCGGGCATCCAGGTAGGATCGTTGTATAGCCGCTGGACATCCTGGGCACGCGTACCAGCGACCTGGTCATACGTCGCCCCACGCCACTGCCGCTCATGGCCTTCCCAGGCCAGCACCGTCGGGATACCCGTCAGCGCGGAGACCCGCCCACCCTGCTCCGGGTGGTAAGCCGAGCCAACCGCTTCCACCAGAGTCACCGGCTCATCGCCAACCAGAGCCTCCAGGCAGCGCAGCGCAGCGTAATCGTCCGGGGTGGCCAGCATCGGCCCGCCATCTAGCGTCAGCGGCACTGCGCTGTTCAGCCGCCCGGTCTCAACAACTGTCCGCGTGTAGATTGCCAGCGCCGGGTAGAGCAACCCAGCAACGAGAATAACCGCCAGCAACCCGCCGAAAGCCGCCCGCGTCACCGTACCGGGCCGGATGTGCCACTCCACATCAATCAGGATCGTGTAGGCGGCATAGGCGCTGGCGATCGCCCACAGCAGCCAGACCTGATAGTAGAACTTGAACACGGTGTTGATCCGCACGCCGAAATTGTCGCGCAAATACAGGAAGTCCGGCAGCAGTGCCAGCACCGCCCCCGCGCCTACCAGCAGCAGGGCGAAGCCGGTCGGCACGGCGTAGGGCATTTCGTCTTCTGCAACCGATGGCCGCCCAAATAGCCGTGCCACCACCACCGCAATTACCGCCAGCAACAGCGCCGCCAGCGGCAACCCACCCAGCCGCCGGGTCAGAACATCGCCCAGCAGCGCTCCCAGACCGCCCGCTGCTTCCACCACCGAATAGACTACGCCGCGAATCTCCGGACGCAGCCAGGCCACCACGCCCAGCGCCACCAGGATCAGCACCAGCCCCAGCAACGCCGCAGCGATTACCGACCCGGCCAGCTGCCAGGCCATCTCCTCCTGCCCGCGCCAGGTCTCTACAGCCAGGAAGAACAACAGGATCAGCAGGAATGGCCCGAACATCAGGAAGAACTGGTGCAGGCGCGTGGGATGAACGACGTTTGGCAACACACCGCCAAGTTGGGAGCGAAAACCGATCAGGAACGGCAGGTAGAGCAGGATAGCCAGCCCGGCCACAATCGCGCCCAGCTTGAGCATAGCCAGCCAATCGGTGCGGGTCAGCCGCCCGTTGCGATTGTGAGCCAGGCGCCGCAGACCCTCCGCACCAACCAGCACGGCCATGGCAATTGGCCCGTCCCACGTATTCAGGAAAATCAGCGCCCCCAGGCATAGCCCGTACAGCGCCCACTCAAAGCGCGTTGGTGCGTCATGGCTCAGGGCGCGTCCCAGCGCGATCGCCAGCGCCAGCACGGCAAACGGCAGCGCCAGTACATGCGGATGCATATCCGCCAGGATGAAGCTGAAGGCCGGAAATTCGTCAATCGGCTGTACCGCGCTGGGCAGACCGTTGAGATCGTAGTCACGGATCACGCGGCTGGCCCGGAACCACCACCAGAACTCCCAGCCCTCCACCCCTGCCGCCGCGCTGACGCGGGGCACGTCGCGCTGCTCCTGATCCCAGAAGGCCAGGTATTCCGGCGAAGCCCAGCCCTGCTCATATGGCACTTCGACAAAGAGTGTATGCAAGTTGCCAAGCAGGACAACGAATACCAACCCCAGCAGGGCAAAAAGCATTGCCGTGGAGCGCGGCGTCGGCTGTACCGCGCCTTTGCGCCGGTGGCCCAGAAAGCGCGCCCGCAGCAGGTTGTAGACCAGCCCGAACGCCCCAATCCCGGTCAGAGCAAAGAGCAACGGCACCATCAGGTTGAAGGCTACCGCGCCAGAAACGCCGCTCAACTTACCCAGCGCAGCAGCCAACACATAACCAAAGTAGTAGTAGCTGATAGGATAACCACTCATCCAGGGATCGTTTGGCGGGAAGGTTGCGCTACGCTGGATGGCGCTGGTGAAGGCCACCTCCATCGGCTTCTCGGTGCCGGTCAGTGCAGGGTTCAGCGCCCGGAACGCCACCCAGCCGAAGAACAGCGCGGCAAAAAGGGCTTCCACCGCCAGCGCGTACTTCCAGTTGCGCCGGAACCACTCCACCATCGCCGCTCGCTCAAGGATCATCAGGCCCGCCGCCAGCACAATCAGCGCGGCCAGGGCGATGCTCCCGGCACTATTGCGCAAAAATCCCAGCGACGCCAGCAGCCAGAAGGCATAGCCGACAATCACCAGCCCGACTGAGCGGGCCAGCGTATATCCCCGATCGGGCAGGCCGCGTAACAGCCGGAAGGTCAGCGGCCATGCCGCGGCCCCGGCCACTGTCATCAGCAGCCACCAGGTAAAGACCAGCCCTCCTTCATGGCTTAGCCAGTCGATGATTGCCTGTATCATGCCGCTTCATGCCCCTGGTGCAAGTCCATCCCGCTCACAGCGCAGCATTCCGCCGCACGGCATACAACCGCGTGTCGCCCGCTTGATAAACCAGTTCCAGCAGCCCGGCTTGCGCCATCTGCTCGAATTTGTCCAGGCCTGCTGGCAGATAGTACGCCCGCTCCAGCTGGCCAACCACGATGTAAGAGACGTCAAACACCTGCAGCAATCGCCAGGCCAGAGCGATATCGGTCGTATCGTAGATCGTGTTAACCTGCTGGATGCGCTGGCCGACCAGCCGCGACAGCGGCTCCAGTGTACGCTGCTGGCGCTGGTGGAAATTGTACCCGATGATCGTCGGCAGGCCGGTATAGACCGAGATCCGCCCACCCCACAGATATTCGCGCTCGCTCTGCCCCTCCAGCACCACCGGCGTACCCTTGATATTAGCCTGCATCCAGCGAATCAGGTCGTAATCCTCCGCCAGGGAGAACCATGCGCCGTGCTCGCCCTGCGTGGCATAGGGCATGAAGGCCATGCCGTCCAGCGTGTGCGGCGCTTCTGGAGCCATGCGGTCGATGAACTTGGCCTGCGTCGCTAGCAGCGGGTACATGCCGGCGATGGTCAGCAGTACCAGCGCCACCCCGCGCCAGAGGCCTTGCCGTCCCGTCGGCCAGTCCGCACTGGCACGCAGCAACCAGGCCAGCGCCGCCCCGCCCACCACGCTCAGCAACAGCCACACCTGCATGTAGAACTTGAAGACGGTGTTCTGCCGCCCGATATCGCCAGCCCAGACCACCACGTCGACCACGAAAGTCAGCCCGACTGCCAGCACCACCAGCGCCCAGACCACACGCATCGGCCTGGCCTGCCCCGGTCGGAAGAACAGGATCGCCGCCCAGAGTGCCACCGGCAATGCGATCAGCGCGATCGTATAGCCCAGCAGCGCCGCAACGACGATGATCAAACCGGCCCAAGCCAGTGCGGCAAACACGATCAGGATCAGCCCTGGCCGCCCGGCCAGGTCCCGCACATGAATCGTCCGCAGCCAGCGCGCCGTATCCCAGATCAACAGCGAAACCACCAGGAACAGGAACAGGCCGTTCAGGTCAAGATAAGCCCACAGCGGCGTCCGGGGACCCTGCCACAGTTCCGGCACGGCGTCGGCGGTAGCGTACCAGTACGTGTAGGGGGCCAGGAACAGCGCACCCAGCGCCACAAACGCCCCCAGCCGCGCGGCCCAGCGGCCTACATCCGCCCAGGTTAGCGGCCAGTTGCGGACAGCCTGCCAGGCCAGGTACAGCGGCGCGCCGCCCACCATCCCCAGCGCCCGCCAGCCTCCCCCCGGCTCCGGGATAGCGACCGTCCCACGGGGATTGCTGTGCGCGGCACGCAGCGCCAGGTAGTGTGCAACGCTCAACATGAACAGCGACAACACCAGGTACGTTACCCAATCGGCGAAGTTGGTCGCCTGCAGGATGCCTACCGCCAGCGCGCCGAAAGCCAGTGCCAGCCCGCTTTCCAGCCGGGAACGCGCGCCTGCCTGCCCGGCCACCAGGACTTCATGGATCAGCCAGCCCATGACTAGCAGCGTCAGCGGCATGGCGATAGCATGTGCGTGGGGGTCGCCATAGAGAAACGTGAAGTACGGGATCTCCGTGATCGCGTTACCGGTATGAGCCATCACGCGCGTTGGATTCCAGTACCACCAGTGCGTGCTGAAATTGAGCGGCTGGCCGCTGAGCAGGTTGCCGACCCCACCCAGGATCGCGCCGAGTGGCGGCAGGAACTCCTCGCCGGTGACCGGGCGCCATCCACCCGTGCGCGCCAGTGCAGTGATGATTAGACGGATGTCGTCCAGGTTGCCCAGCATCACTGCCAGCAGCATGGCCGCGCCACCCGCCACCCACGGATTGCCCCACAGCGCGCCGGGCCGACCATCCTCAGTACACTTCCGCCAGCTCCCGACCAGGTTGAAAGCAACGGAGAACGCGGCCATCCCGGTCAGGGAAAATAGCGTCGCCAGAATCAGGTTAAAAGCCACTGAAGGGAAAAGGCCCAGCAGTTTGATCGGTACGCCCACCAGCACGAAACCGTAATAGTAGTAGTTGATGTATCCCCCGGAGAACCAGGGATTGATCGGCGGGAAGATCGTGCTACGCAGTACACCGTTGAGGTAGGCAAAATCCATCGGACGTTCGCCGCCGAAGTTGGGGTGCCACAGGTCCGGGTTGCCCAGCCGCACGCCCAGAAAAACCAGGAAGAGCAGCGCAGCCAGTCCCTCAAGGATCAACATTTGCCGCCAGTATGCCCGTACGTAGACAGCCAGCGCCCCCCGCCGCCGCCAGCCCAGCGCCGCGCTGGCGATCAGCACCAGCAGTAGCGCCAGCAGCAGCCCGCCCCGCGACCATGTAGGCAGGCGCAGGCTGGCGCCCAGCCAGGCCAGCCACGATACCAGTAGCAACCCGGCCACCTTCGCCAGGGGGAAAGCCCGATCCGGCAGCGCCGGAAGCAGCGCAAACAGCAGCGGCCAGGTCGCCCAGCCGATAATGACCAGCAGTCCCCACCACGCCACTACCGCCGCCAGCTGGCTGCGGTTAATCAGCGCGTTCGCATCGTACAGCTCCGACCATGTCCCGCTGGAATACTGAATCTCCCGCATGGTGTCGGTGAACATCAGCGCCGTGGGCGCGGCACTGGCCTGTTTGGCGTTCCACTGGATCACCCCGACCGGGCGGGTCGGGTCCAGCCAGGCGCTCTGGTCAGCAGACGAGGCCAGGGAGACTTCGTTGAGCACCCGCGCCACCAGCGCTGGATCGTAGTCATCCCTCTTGTGGAAAACGAACACGACCGGGTGATCGTAGACGTGAAAGGCCTCCTCCGCCTCAAATTCGTTCAGCCAGGCCGGTACATCATACGTGGGCAGCACCTGATCGGAGATGACCAGGTTGCCGAACGTGAACGTTGACTCGAACGTTCGGACCAGTTCAAAGCCCAGTTCTCCGCTGAAAAGTGCCCGGTAATAGCGCAGGCTCATCGGGAAGCGCATCGGCAAGCGCGAAAGCGAGTCGTAGAAGCGATTGCTGCTGATCGTCAGGTAGTCGGCGCCGTCCAGCACCTCCTGCATGGTCGCCCGCTTCTGCTCGTTATCTTCGGCGGCCATGTACAGTTCCAGACCCTGGTAGTAGCCCATGCCAAAGCCATCGATCCCGTTGCACTCCTGCAGGTTGACCAGCCCTGGCGGCAGGTCTTCCGACCAGGCCATCTGATCTGGCAGGGCGCACACCTTCCACGGGATCGGGTCATCCCAGGGGCCTTCCGTGGCGATGGCCGCCCCGGCCACAATGATCGGCGCCCCGCCCTCAGCCCGGCTGCGGAATTCGTAATGACGGCCAGCGACCAGCGTCACCGGGTTATCCAGGGGGATGTCATAGGCCTGCCCCAGCGGGGAATCGCCCTGGCTGAAGTCAGCGGTGATCCGGCCTTCCGCCACCACCTCATCGGCCAATGCATCGACAATGCCCACCCACAGCGTCTCTTCCCCGGAATCCCGATTGGGGTCGCCCAGGTGCTCGGCGTGAATGTGCGTCACCGTCCCGCTGAAACCGTCCGGGAGGATGAACCGCCCTGTCCGTGCATCGCCGTCCATGAAGTAGCGCGTCGCGTTAGCTACCAGCGCACTGGTGTGCGTCACACTGTCGTTGGGCAGGCCAACGTTGATCATCCGCGTCCGCCCATCTTCAGCCGTGATCGTGAAGGAGAAATCCGCCGGGATGTTCTGCAGGATCCAGTGTGAAGCCTGCACGCGGGTGAGCTGGCGGGTATAAATCCGGGTGAAACCAAAAGCCCACACCAGCGTGAAAACGGTCACCAGGCTCAATAGCGCCAGCGCCCCGCCCCGCGCCAGCAGGGTCGATCCATGCCGCACCCACGCCCATCGCACCAGCGTGATCAACGCCCACGCCGCGAACAGCGCCAACAGCGGATACAGCGGCATGTAGTAGCGCATGGTCATCACCCAGCCGCCACCCTGCCAGCCGTAATACACCACCACCCAGCAAAACGGTAGCAAGTGCCGCATCCACTGGCGACGTCCGCGCAGAATCTGCCAGCCGGCGGCGGCCCAGCCAACCCACGCGGTCAGACCCAGCGGCAACCCCATGCCCCACAGCACCATATTCTGCCAGGAGAACAGGTATGGAATCCGCGACGCCCACTGGTGATTCGGCGGGAAGTCGGCCTGACCGGAAACCTGGCGGTTGACCTCCTGCATCTGCCGCCACCAGTCCATGTTGGGCAGGATGCCGAAGATCGATGGCCCGGCAAAGGCATAGGGTTGCGCCAGCCGGAATACAACCACGCTGACCAGCGCGGCCAGCACCAGCCCCCCGCCCTCACGAACCAGCAGGTCCCGGCGCTCCGGCAGGGGATAGTCTGCCTCAAGAGCTGGCAGCACCCGCACCAGCGCGGCCAGCGCCGCAACAATTGCCAGCGGTGCAACATTGATCCGGCTGGCGACTGCCGCACCCAGCGCCAGACCGAACCCGGCGTAATTGCCCCAGCCGCCCTCGTCAAGGATACGAACACCCAGCCAGACCGCTACCGTCACCGCCAGGCCGGTGAAAGCGTCCATCGTCCAGAAGTGCGCCAGCTGAATCGGAAGCACAGCCCAGGCATACAGCGCTGCCGCCAGCAACCCGATCCAGCGGTCATACAGCCGCCGCCCGATCAGGAACACAAACAGGATAGTCAGCAGGTCCGCGACCGCCGAGACAGTCCGGCCCACCAGATGGGCGCCGTTATAACCAACCCACGAGTAATCGCCGGTAGCCTGGGCTACTATCCCTGTCGCCGCCTTGACAATAAACAGAGGCAACGTGCCGTAGACATAAAAGCCCGCCCCGCGATTGTTGGGATTCAGGCTGCTTTCCGCAGTATTGAAATACTCGCCGATGCCTGACACCGGCGCGATGCTGGTGACCACCTGGGTCAGGAAACGCTCGTCCGGGTGCAGATGGGTGAAGTCATCCCAGTTCTGCCCGATAAAGCGAAAATAAGCGCCCGACCCCATCACCAGCAGGAGCAGCAGGGCGATCAGAACGCCCTGCCGGTCAACGCGCCGGGTGGCTTTGCGCGGTTCAGCGGGTGGTTCAGGGGACAGAGACGATACCGTCGGGTATTCAGTCATAAGTCGCTCGTCAGCATCCAGTGATCATGCTCACTTACACAATGAGCAGCCTGATTCCTCAGCACGCCGGGGGAGTCACATGCTACTCAGCGGGATGGGCGGCCAGGAAATCGGCCAGCCATGCCTCACCCGGCGGTGGCGCAGTGAACGTGTAGAAATCCTTGGCTGGGTAATCCGTCATCTGCAGGATGCTGATCCCCTCCGGGAACCACTCCTGCAGGGTGGCCAGCGTCTCCGCGTCAGCAGCGTTGTAGAAGAACAGCACCGCCCGCTCAGGGTCGAAGGCATACGGTCCGCCGGCATTCTCCCGGATCTTCTGCGCCAGGTCGCCGATCGCCAGCAGCCCATTCGGCCAGTCGATCCGCCCGGCTTCGATGCCCATCGCCCGGTGGTCGAACCAGTACGGATACGCCACCATGAAGGCATTGCCGTAGCTACCGCTGCTCTCGGCGAAACCGCGCAGGATACGCCCCGTCAGTTTGTAAGGCTGGGCCGCAATGTCATACCGTTCGCGGTATTCGCCGAAATACAGGCTGCTGTTGGCGCTGAAGCTCACCGCCAGCAAGACGATCGCCAGGCCCAGGCTGAGTGTGCGCACCCAGGGCCTTTGCACCGCGCGCGGCAACAGCGCCAGGAGCGCCGCCATGCCATAGGCAACCAGCAAATAGGCCAACGGCAACGCCCCACTGGTGCGTGTCGCGCTCGGATTCTCCACCGGGAAGGCGATCGAAAGCGCCGACGGCAGCAGCATGATGAACAGCGCGGGCACGATCAGCCAGTCGACCACATCCCGCCGCCGGACCAGGCGCACGGTCCAGGCCGCTAGCCCAAGGATCAGGAATGTCCCGGCGACCGGGTCCATCGCCGGTTCGTTCGGCGCGCCGTTGATCCAGGCCACGTCGCCCTTCCAGTTGAACATCAGCAGAACATTACGGATGTTCTGACCAAGCACTGGCAGGTTGGCGTTGAACGCATTCAACCGGTCTTCCAGCGTAGCGTTGCGCTCCGTGATCACGCCGGTTTCCGGGTTCGTCTCCATGATCACGTCATCGCCAAACAGCCGCCCTGCCGTCCGCATCCAGAACAGATTCGGGTATTCGACCATGAAGCGGCCTAGCGGCACGAAGATCGCCATCGAGATGATTGCCAGCGCTGCCAGATTGCCGAGCATCCGGCGGCGATCCGCCCACCGCCGCAGCCGGAAAAACAGGGCCAACGCCACGCCGAGAACCACCACCACTGGCACCATCCGCACGGCCTGATAGCAGTACACCCCCACACCTAGCGCCACGCCCGCCTTCAGGAAATCCGCCCGGCGGTTGTAGCGCATTGCCCGCGCCAGAAAGATCAACACCAGCGCCATCACCAGCGGCGTTAGCACGATGCGCAGCGCCAGCCGGGAAAGCGCCACATGCCAGTAGCTGACCGCTACGAGGGACGCCAGCAACAGGCCGACCGTATTGCCCAGTTGCGGCTGTTCCTCCCCGATGATCTCCCGTCCCATCCACCACAGGATCGGCAGCGTGATCAACCCTTCCAGCGCCGAAACCCACTTGAGCGTCAGGAACTGCATCCCCAGGCCGCTGACCACGGAGAAAATCGCCACCAGGTACATCTGCAGCGGCTCGCGCCCGCCGTTGTTGGGGAAGAACACCTGATGCGTGCCATCCAGCACACGCTGGGCATCCAGCAGTTTTTCCACGTGGTCGCTGGTCATCTCCGGCGGGACGCTATCCAGCGCCGCCAGCCGGAAGTAGGCGCCCACCGCCAGGATGCCCAGCAGGGCCAGCGCCGTCCAGGAAAGCCGGATGCGCCATTCCAGCCGCAGCAATCCGCGCAGCCGATCCCCGGCGCGAGCCAGCCACCGCCGCGCCGAGAAGCCGTCCGGCGCCAGCGCCCCCAGCCAGACGGCGATGCTGGCCGCCCAGGCGATCACCCCTGGCAGAGTGAACGTATTGCCGCCGTTGAACAGGTAGGCCGCCAGGCTGAGCATCAGACCAGCCGCCGCCAGCGCCAGCCGCCCCGCCTGAGCGTCTGCCCAGGCTGCCAGCGACAAGCTCGCCCGTGCCGCTCCCGCTCCCGCAACTGAGATCGTCGCTGCAGCGCGCCTTTCACGACGACGCACCCACCAGCGAGCCAGTTCATACCGGTAAAGCGCGACTCCTGCCACCAGCCACAGGACAAACCCGGCCAGCAACCACGGCGCGCCCCGGTGCAGTTCGCGCGTCTCAGCGCGGCTGGTCCCCGAAGCCATGATCGCCGATCCCATCAGCCCCAGGATGACTCCCACCGCCATCAGCGCCAGCGGCAGCGCCCGTGTTGCCTCGAACAACGGGACGGAGGGCGTCGACCTGGGCGCAACAGCTTCTGCTGTCCTGGGCACGCCCGCTGCAGAGAGCGGGACCGGCACTTGCACCGGGACTTGCGGTGTGTTCAGCGCCTCCCAGAAGCGCCGCCAGGTCAGGCGCGGTGCGCGCCGGGCCGCCGCCAGCACATCCAGCAGCGTCAGATCGGCGAAATCGGAGGTGGCGCCGGGGACTTCAGGCGGCGTAGATGCCGCTTGCCCGGTGGTGATCTCTTCGGGCGGAATCGCACTCATGCCGGTTTGCGCCCCTTGATGCACAGATTGACCGTCGACCGGCCCTCCGGTTCGTTGGTGCGGTTCAGCCGATCGATGGCATTGAAGATCGCCAGACCCAGGTTGATCGGGTTGAGCAGGCTGCCGTTATTCCGCGCGAACGTGGTGCGGTCGGCAGCCAAAGCCAGTTGCTCCGGCAACAAACCGCTTTCCAGCAGTGGCTTGCCCAGCCCGTAGACGATATTGTGAATGAATGGAAAGCTGTAATGAGTGAAGGCGCGTTCAGCCTCCACCAGGAAGCCCGCTTTTTCCACTACCGCCCGTAGCCGGTCGCGCTCGTACAGGCGGACGTGGTTGGCCCAGATACCTGCCAGCAGCCCGTGTTGAATGTGCACGCCGAACAGTGTTTCCAGCGTCTTGTTGATCGGGTCCCACAGGAACGGGTAATTGGCATTGGGCACGGTGATCGCCACCACCCCGCCCGGTTTCAAGACGCGGTACACCTCGCGCAGACCGGCCAGGTCGTCAGTGACGTGTTCCAGAATCTCCGAGAGGATCACCGAATCGAACGTGTTATTGGCAAAGGGCAGGCGGTAGATGTCTCCCTGCGTGAGCAGGATGTCGTCCAGATGACCGACATTGCTGTGCGCCCGGCGGATAATCGCTCCTTCCAGTTCCAGCCCCACCAGCCGGGCCTTGCCAGCATAGCGGAGCATGTTCAGGTAGAAGCCACGTCCACAGGCGCAATCCAGGATGACATGAGCGTTCTGCGGATCAATCCACTCAAAGATCGTGCGCACCCGCCGCTTGAAGGCCATATCGGCCTCATTACGGGTCATCAGCGCCAGCGTCGCCTCGTCGACCATGTCCTAGCTCCTGACGGCATTGGCGCGGAAGTGCCGCTCGTAGCGATCCACGGTTTCGGTGAAACTGAACTTGCGCTCGATCTCCTGGCGCGGTTTGATGTATGCCGCCGGGTCGGCCAGTATCTCCAGCACAGCCCGCCCGATAGCGGCGGCATCTCCGGGCGGCACAATGCGCCCCATGCCTGTCTCCCGCACGACCACCCGCGCGCCGGGGATGTCGGTCATCACCACCGGTGTGCCGCACAGCATAGCTTCCACCTGCACCAGCCCAAAGCATTCTGTGCCGCTGGGCAGCACCAGAACATCGCAGGCGGCGTAGAAGTTAGCCATATCCTGCATGTTGTCGATCAGGCCCAGGAAGATGAGCTGGTCACGGTACTGCTGAACGAGCGCCTGCTGGCGCTGCCAGGTAGATTCATACGGGATATCGTATTCCCCGGCGAAGATCACCCGCGTGTCAGGATGCTTCTGGTTGATCGTGTCCAGCGCCCGGATGAGCAAATCTGGCCGTTTTTCCTCCACGAACCGTCCGGCATAGCCGATGATCGGCCCGCCGTTGGGATTCCACATGGCGCGCAAAGCAGCCACTTTTTCCGGCTGCGGTTCAGGAATTTGCACCGGCGGGTAGATGATCGACACCTTGTCGCGGAAGGGCATCAGATAGTAAGAAACATCGGCGTAGTCGTGACTGTAGCCGATCAGCCGCCCTGCCCGCCGGGCCATATAGCGATAGAGCCTGTACATCGTCCAGGTGATCACGGCGTTGAGCGGGCTGCGTGGCAAGATCAGGTCACCGTGATGGGTGGCCACGATCTTCTTGCCCAGCCGCTCGGCCAGGAAAGCGATCAACGCCGTCTCCAACAGGGGCACATTGACCCACACCACATCATGCTGTCGGATCAGGCCCCAGGCTGCCCAGGGGTAAGCCGGCATGATCATGCCCCGGCTCATCCGGATCGGCGCCCACAGGCGTACCACCCGCACCCCATTGACCACCGTCTCGTCGCGGGGCAAATCCATCCGGTAACGGGCGGTCAGCACGGTCACCTCATGCCCGCGCCGGACCAGCTCTTCGGCCACACGTTGCACGTGCAACGTCAGCCCGGTGCGATGCGGGACATAGTACAGCAGCGCAATCAGAATCTTCAACCGATCAGGATGTTTGCCCTCGTTCACCACGAATGCCACAATCCTTCGTTGTCCTGTCGACTACTCCACGATCCCCGGCGCAGACTTTGCTTCCGCGCCGTTCACCTGCCGCGCGCCATGCATCACCTGCCCCAGGCTGATCCCCTCCTGCAACAGCCCCAGTGTACCCATCACGACAAACACACCTGTGGTCATCACATGCAACACAATGGCAAAGGCCACCGCCGCGCCTTCTGGCTGATCATAGCCGGTCAGGCCCAGCGCCAGCACGACACCGGCTTCATACGGCCCTACCGCCCCAGGCGCGTAGGGTACCGAGACCGCCAGCGACGCCAGAGCAATAAACAACAGCGTGGCGATCCAGCTCGCCGCCGGGAAGAACGCGTACATCAGCACATAGCCCGCCGCCACCGAAAGCACCCACGAAACCAGTGACCAGACCACTGCCAGCACCAGTCCCCGCCAATCCGCCAGCGGTGCCAGCCCGTCCACAAAACGGTTCAGTACATCCTGCAAACGCCAGCGAGCCAGCCCTGGAATAGCCTGCTGAAATGATGACACCAGGCAAAAAGCCCATCCTGGCCGGTGGGCCAGCACAGCCAGCCCGATCAGTCCAGCCAGCGCCCCCAGACCCAGGATCAGCCCGGCGGAGGCCACGGCATCCGGAACATCCATCAGGGCCAGCACCAGCCCCAGCATCCCCGTCACCACCAGCAGATCGAGCAGACGCTCGACCAGAATCGTACTCAGGGTGGTAAAAGCGGGCACTGCCTGCGGAACGCGCGTCGCCAGAAAGATGCGCGCTAGCTCACCCAGCCGGAATGGCAGCGCCCCGTTGAACAGGTAGCTGATGTTGAGGATGTGAAAAGCATGTTCCAGCGGCAGCCGTCCGTGGAGCAACACCCGCCAGCGCATGGCGCGCGTCAGCAGCCCCACCCCCAGCAGGGCCACCGCCGGAAAGACATACCCGTAGCGGGCGCCGGAAAGCGCGCTCTGCACACGCCCCAGATCAACGCCAGAAAGCACCGCCCCGATCAGGGCGGCGCTGATGAACAAGCCAATTATGATGGTCGTGCGCTGGCGCATTGGACACCCAATCCCGACAAAACGACGCACCATTATAACACGCCGGCGCCATAGGTCGAAGGGAAAGCAAGCCAGTCGGCAGGGCGATTGCATCAAATATGTTCCAGTAACCGTTCAAGGAAGGTGATATCAAGGCCAGCCTTGAAGCGTTTGGTGCGGATACTTCCCTTGGAAGAGTCCTTTTTGATAATGTTGAGCGCCAGTTGTCGCAAGATCGCCATGTTGTGGGCGGCGTGCCCGAGGCGGACCCGGGCATCGTCCTCTCTGAAGATGACATCCAGGACCCAGTGAAGACTATTTTCAACCGCCCAGTGGAAGCGCGTGGCATCCAGGAGGGGTTCAGCCTCAGCGGGCAAGCTGCTGATGTAGTAGGCCGTGTTGAGCTCGGTCTTGTCTGGAAGTC